>NZ_JBHXRU010000144.1:0-11565 GCF_042716255.1 Streptomyces sp. NPDC058662
GCCACACAGGGTGGCGGGGCCCCTCGGCTGTGCGCGCCGGCGGGAGAAGGCGCGGTGGGCGTGCGGATGCCGCCCCCGATGGCCGGGGGCGGCATCCGTACACCTGCGCTACGGGGTGAGGGGCGGGCGGTGACCCGTCCCGGATCCCGGTGCTGCGCCCGGCGGGTCCTCGCGGACGACCTCGCCGGGGACGACCTTGCCGTCGGGGTAGCGGATACGGGCCTGCTGGAAAGCGTCGCCGAAGGGTGTGGCGGAGACCGAGGCCATCCTGCGCTCCAGCGAGCGCGTCGCGCGGCGGCCGATCCAGGCCCGGACCGGCGGGAGCAGGCAGAGGAGTCCGGCCGCGTCGGAGAGCAGTCCGGGCAGGATCAGCAGGAGGCCGGCCAGCATGGTGAGGCCGTTGCCCTGGCCGGCCGGGGTGGCGGCGGGCTGCCGGCCCTGCTGCGCCTGCTGGAAGGTGTCCGTCAGGTTCTTGAAGGCGCGCCGTCCGGCCCGCTTGACGACCACCGTCCCGAGGACCATCCCGCCCGCGAGCAGCGCGGCCACGCCCAGGCCGCCGACCGCTCCGGCGACCAGGCCGAGCAGCCAGATCTCCAGGATCAGCCAGGCGGCGAGCGCCAGCGGGATAAAGGTACGGGCGGTGGTGCGCCGCCGGGGGGCCGTCGAAGTGGGAACGCCGGTCGTCATACCCCCCAGTGTGCAAGCTGCGGCGTAAGGACGACCTCAACCGGAGGTACCGGACGCCCCCTAGGGGGAGATCCCGGCCGGTGTGCGCCGGCTCCGCCCGCCTAGCCCTTGTCCGTGCCCTTGTCCGTGCCCGCGCCGCCGGTGCGGTCGTGCCCGGTGACCTTGCCCGCCAGCTTGGCCGCCTGGGCCTTCAGGCCCCACTGGGTGACCCGCCACAGGGCCTCCACCACGATGTCCTTGCTCATCTTGCTGTCGCCGAACTCGCGCTCGACGAACGTGATCGGGACCTCGACGACGCGGAAGCCCTTCTGCACGGCCCGGCGGGCCAGGTCGACCTGGAAGCAGTAGCCCGCCGAGGCGACCTCCGCCAGCCCCAGCCCCTCCAGGGTCTCGCGGCGGAACGCCCGGTAGCCGCCCGTCACGTCCCGGATCGGAACGTCCAGCATCAGCCGGGAGTACGTGGAGCCGCCGCGCGAGAGGATCTCGCGGCTCTTGGGCCAGTTGACGACCCGGCCGCCCGGCACCCAGCGGGAGCCCAGCACCAGGTCGGCGCCGGCCAGCGCGGTGAGCAGGCGGGGCAGTTCCTCGGGCTGGTGCGAGCCGTCCGCGTCCATCTCGACGATCACGCCGTAGCCGCGCTCCAGGCCCCATACGAAGCCCGCCAGGTAGGCGGCGCCCAGGCCCTCCTTGCCCTTGCGGTGCAGGACGTGCACATGGTCGTCGCCGGCCGTCAGCTCGTCCGCGAGCTTGCCGGTGCCGTCGGGGCTGTTGTCGTCCGCGACGAGGATGTGCGCCTCCGGGACCGCCGCCCGCACACGGCCGACGATCAGCCCGATGTTCTCCGCCTCGTTGTAGGTCGGAATGATCACCAAGGCCGTACCGAGCGGCCCGTAGGTCCGCTGTCCGCCGCCGTCACTCACTGAGACCCCTTTTGTGCTCTTGCACGTCCTGTACGTCTTGTCGCAGAGGATGACTTTAGAACAGTGATCGGGGCCCGCGGTCCTTCGGGCCGGTCGGACGCCCGCTGGCTGCGGGCCGCCGTGACCGTTGTCTACTGGACCGCCGGGCCCCGATCCGGGGCCACCCGCCGCCCGGCGAAACCTTCCCTCGCCCCCGAGGCGCGGGCGCGCTGAGCAGACGGATCCGTCCGGCGCGGACGTCCTGTGGTGGACCCGGCCGAACTTATCCGGGTCCGGCCGCCCGCACCGAACCGAGGCCGACCGGATCACCCCTGTGGGCGTACGAATACCTCCCGCCCGCCGACCACGGTCGACAGGCACACGGGCAGGTCCGCCCCGGGGGTCAGGTCGGGCAGCCCGGGGGTGCCCGACCGGGGGTCGGTGGACCAGCGGGCGACCCTGTCGTCCGGGGCCTGGACCACCAGTTCCGAGGTGCGCCACACCGCGTAGTCGGCGGGTGCGCCCGGGACCAGGACGCCCGCGTCGTCGCGGCCCAGCGCCCGCCAGCCGCCCCGGGTGTGGGCGGTGAAGGCGGCCCGTACGGAGATCCGGTGCTCGGGGGTGCGGTGGAAGGCGGCCGCCCGGACGGTGCCCCAGGGGTCGAGGGGGGTGACGGGCGCGTCCGAGCCGAAGGCCAGCGGCACGCCCGCCCTGAGCATGGCCGCGTACGGGTTCAGGGTGCGGGCGCGCTCGGCTCCGAGCCGGTCGGCGTACATGCCCTCCCCGCCTCCCCAGGCCGCGTCGAAGGCCGGCTGGACGGATGCCGTGAGGCCGAACTCGGCGAAGGCGGCGATGGCCTCGGGGGTCATCATCTCGGCGTGCTCGACGCGGTGCCGGGCCGCGCGCACGCGGGCGAGGCCGACCTTCGCGGCCGCCGACCGGACGCCCTCCACGACGGCGCCGATCGCGGCGTCGCCGATGGCGTGGAAGCCGGCCTGCAGGCCGGCCTCGGTGCACGCGGCCACGTGCTCGGCGACATCCCGCGCGTCGAGGTAGCCCGTACCCGTGTGGGAGGCGTCGGCGTAGGGGGCGTGCAGGCAGGCCGTGTGCGAGCCCAGGGCGCCGTCGACGAACAGGTCCCCGGCGGCCCCGACGGCCCCGAGCGCCTCGGCCTGGCCGAGGTCGCGGTCGGCCCAGTACCCGAAGACGCGCGGCCCCGGGATCCGGCCGGCCAGGTCCAGCAGGGCGGAGAAGTCCTCCGCCGAGGAGATGTGGGGGCCGCCGCACTCGTGCAGGGCTCCGATACCGAGGGAGGCGGCCCGCTCCAGGGCGGCCCGCTGCGCCTCGGCGCGCTGGGCGGGTGTGACGGCCGCGAGGGCCGCGGCGCGGACGGCGTGGTGGTCGTCCCGCGTCAGCGGCTCGTCACCGCGCGGGGTGACGCCGGGGACGAGGTCGAGCAGCGCCGTGGTCACCACGGCCGAGTGGACGTCGATGCGGCTGAGGTAGAGCGGACGGCCGCCCGCGGCCTCGTCGAGCTCCGTCCGGCGGGGTGCGCGGCGCTCGGGCCAGCGCGCGGCGTCCCAGCCGTGTCCGAGGAGCACCCGGTCGCCGGGGCGCCGCGCGGCGTACTCCCGTACGAGGTCCAGGGCGGCCGGGAGCGAGCGGGCACCGGTGAGGTCCAGCCCGGTGAGGGCGAGGCCGGCGGAGGTGGTGTGGACGTGGGCGTCCGTGAAGGCGGGCGTGACGAGCGCGCCGTCGAGGTCGACGACCTCGTCCACGCCCTGCGCGAAGGCGTCGGCCGCGCCCTCGGAGCCGACCCAGGCGACGCGGCCGCGCTCGACCACCATCGCGGTGGCGAAGGGGTCGGCGGGGCTGTGGACCTCGCCCCGGCGCAGGAGGACGGTCCGGGCCGGTGCTCCGGCGGCGTCGGGCGGGGTGGCGGTGCGGTCAGTCATGGGGACAAGTCTCCCGCGTCCCGCTCCCGCGTCCGACCGCCGGGGTGCCCGGGAGGGTTCAGGCCGCTACACCCGGGGCGGGCGGGCCTCGTACGGGGTCGAGAGGACCACCGTCGTGCGTGTGGAGACGTGTGCGAGGGCGCGGAGGCGGCCGAGGAGGTCCTCCAGCTCCAGGGGAGTCGCGACCCGGACCTTGAGGATGTAGTTCTCGTCGCCCGCGACGCTGTGGCAGGCCTCGATCTCGGGGACGCCGGCCAGCCGCACGGCGATGTCGTCGGGGGCGCTGGGGTCGAACGGTTTGACCGAGATGAACGCCGTCAGCGGCAGGCCGACGGCTTCCGGGTCGACCACGGCCGCGTAGCCGCGGATCACGCCGCGCTGCTCCAGGCGTCGTACTCGCTGGTGGACCGCCGACGTGGACAGTCCCGTGGCCTTGCCCAGGTCCGTGTAGCTCATCCGCCCGTCCCGCACGAGCAGATCCACGATCTGGCGGTCCAGCTCCTCCATTGCGCTCATAGCCGCTCAACCTAAGGCCCAAGGGTGCTCCAGGCCCAGTGCTGTCCGCCCACTGGAGGCATCTGCGCCAGGCATGTGACCAAGGCCACAGGGGTGTGCGGGCGTAGGCCGGCCGGTTGTGGTTACTCGTGCCGCGCGACGGGAAGTGCTTGCTGTGGCCGTGGTCGAAGAACCTGCCCGACCGGCCCACCCAAGGGGGAGTACATCCATGCCGAACACCAAGCGCGCCGGTCGCACCGAACCGGAGCCCCTGGAACTGCTCGAAGGCGACTACGCCGACGACGCGGACTACCTCGAAGACCTCGCGGAGTCCGAGGGTTTCGACATCCACCACGCGATCTGCCCCGACTGCGGCCAGTCGATCGCCCTCGTCGCGGACGAGGAGTTCCTGCCGCAGCACGCCCTCTGCCTGACCCCGTGGAACCCCTTCGGGCTCACGGTGTGCGCGGGCACCGGGCGCCCGGCGGGCGACGCGCTGCCCACGGTCGGGTGGCCGCAGCCGCAGGAGGGCGCGGAGCTGGAGCAGGTGGTGCACCTGTCCCTGCCCCAGGGCCTGGACTGGCGCACGCAGCCGTTCTCGCACGTCGGCGGCCCGGGGTCGCGCCCGGTCCACATGGTGCGGCCCGTCGTCCCGCAGACCCGGCAGCAGCACGCTCAGGCGGCCTGAGGGGGCCCGCTCCGCCCTCGGCCCGGGCGGGGGCCCCGGGCTCGGCGGCGGACCCCCCGCTGTGGCTTCCGGCTACCAGTACGTGCCGCGGACCATGGCGTCCAGGGCGGCGCGGTGCATGATCAGGCCGTCGGGGTCGGCCGGGACCTCGACCTCGCCGAAGTGCGCCTGCCGGTAGGCGATGCGCAGCATCACGACCCCGTGGCGCAGGGCGGCGTAGAGCGTGTGGAACTCCATGTGCCGGGGGGTGTGGCCGGTGAGCTCGGCGTACCGCCGCTCCAGGTCCTCGCGGCGCAGGAAGTCCGGCAGCCCCGGCTGGCCGAAGCCGACGGTGAGGTCCTGGAAGAAGCGGTGCAGGTACACCGTCCAGCCGAGGTCCACCTCGCGCGGGACGTACGCCGCCATCTCCCAGTCCAGGACGGCGACCGGTGTGAAGCCGTCGTAGACGACGTTGCCGATGCGTGCGTCGCCCCAGTTGAGGACCGCTTCGCCCTCGTCGTCGGGCCACAGCTCCTCCAGGCGGGCGAAAGCCCGCTCGATGAGGGGGGACGCCGCGAGTCCCGCCACCACCCAGGCGTAGTAGGCCCGTTGCGCCTGCACGTGCCGGCGCAGCGGGGTGCCCTCTCCTTCCGGGAGCAGGAACCGCGCCTCCGCGGGCGGGAACTGGTCGTGGAGGCGGGCCAGCAGCGAGACGCTCGCCTCCTGGAGGCCGGCGCGCTCGGCGTCGGTCGCGGAGTGCAGCCAGTTGCCCTCGTAGGTGTAGGGCATGACGTCGGGCGGCACCCTCCCCTCGGCGCGCGCCATCACGAAGAACGGCGCCCCGAGCGGGCCGGCATCCTCCTCCAGCCACTGCACGCGCGGGACGGGCAGGTCCGTGTGCGCGGCGACCAGGCGCATCACCCGGTGCTGGCGCGGCATGTCGTACGTCGGGAAGACGGTGTAGGCCGCCGGGTCGGCGGCGAGGCGCAGCGCGCAGGCGCGCAGGGGGGTGTCGGGGTGCTCTATGTCGAAGAGGAGGGTCTCGCTGGACATCCCGTTGGATGCGGGGACGCGGACACCGGTGACGCGCGCACCGGGGAGCCGGGTGTCCAGCCAGGCCGTGAGGAGCCGGCCGAGCTCCTCGGGCCGGCGGGTGGAGGTGCGGGGACGTGGTGCCGTTGCCATGGGTACCCCTCTGCTGCTGGAGACGGCCTGGGCGGGGCGCGAAGCGCCGGACGGAAGGGGGGCAGGGCTACGGGGCCACGGAGGAGTAGTCGGCGAAGCCGCTCGGGTCGTGCCGGCCGAAGCTGCCGTGCTCGAAGACGCCGTACCCGATGTGCCCGTCGAGGGTGAAGCGCGCCGAGTGGTCCGTGACCCCGAAGGCCGCCATGGGGTGGGCGCCGGGGTCGGAGAGGTCGTAGACCCGGCGGTCGCTCCATCCCCGGCCCTGCCAACTGCCGTGCTGCCAGTCGGCGGCGGGCGGGTAGCCGGCGCCGACGGCGAGCGGGGAGGAGTTCAGGATCTCCACGCGCAGTTCGAGCGGTTTGCGGGCGGGGTCGGTCAGGTGGACGACGGCGCTCTCGGGGTGCCTGCTGCCGGGCCGGTAGCGAATCTCCGTGTGCGGCCAGCCGAGTTGCACATCGGGGCGCCCGCTGCTCTCGGGGAAGACCTGCACGGCCTCGCTCAGCGTGCGGTGCCCGTCCGCGTCCTCCTGGGCGATCACCATGAGGAAGCGGTCCGCGAAGCGGACGGGGATCCAGAGCCAGTGGAAGCCCTCGGGACGGTACTCCTCGGCCGCCCGGCCGCCGTCCTCCCCCGGTATCGGCCGCACGCCCCAGCTGCGGTCGCGCGTACCGGTCCACTCCCCCGGTGCGAGGGTGAACTCCTCGCCCCCGGCCCGGATGGTGCCGGTGACACTGCCCGCCTGCACGAAGCGGCGGCCCTCCAGCATGAGCCGGTCACCGCGGCGTTGGACGTGGTGCGGCTCCCAGACCGCGGGGAACCCGGCGGTCCAGACGACCTCGTACGAGAGCCCGTGCGGGTCGTCGGGATCGGCCGCGCAGCGCAGGGTGAGCTGCTTGAGCGGGGCGTCGACGGTGATGGAGAGGGGGCCGACGGACAGGTTCATCCGGTCGTCGGTGAGGGCGTCCGAGGCGCGGACGGCGAGGAGTTCGTCGCCGAGGCGCAGGGTGGCGTACGCGTCGATGACGCCCGCGTTGGGATAGACCCCGAGCCCGAGGATCAGGACGGCCCGTCCGGCGTGGTCGAGGACGTGGAAGATGCAGCGGTCGTAGGCGTTCCGGTCGCCGCTGATCAGGTGCTTCATCGACAGGGGGGCCTGGTGGATCGGGTACTCGTCCAGTGCGATGGGCCGGTCGGCGGGCATGGCGAGCCTCCTGGGGCGGGTACGACGGACGGTCGGGCGGGCGCCTCGCCATATGACGGTACGTCAGAAACTAGGGTGCGGGACAGAGTCCTGGCACGTACTGCCACCCGGGCACACCGCGCCGCACGACCGGCCCGCACACCGGTCGGTACGCGCCCGCGGTCCCGCACGGGTCCGGGCCCGCCCCCGCACCCGCGTACACCTCGAACGGATACCCGGCACTCCGAGGCGGTTACTCGTCGGCGCGGTGTCGCGTTGGCCCTGTATGACCACGGTTGAGACTTCCACGCCACGGGCGGGTCGCCGGCGGCGGCCGATGCCGCCCGGCTACGAAGAATCGGTTCAGCAGGGGCTCCGGCAGCGGCACCCCGATCCGCCCATCTACAGCGCCTTGATCGCCCGCTGGACCGAGGACGGCAAGACCCTGCCGGGGCGGCGCGATCCGGAGTGGTCCCGAGTCGCCTCGTCCCCGATCTGGCCGAACGGTCCGCTCTTCGGCAGCTGACCGCCGGCCGACCCGCCGGCCTCCGGCTGCCCGCACCGACGTCGCCGGCTCCGGGCGGCGTATGCGCGGGCTCCCCCGCCCGGGCATGCCGTCGATGTCGGCGGGGTGAGCCCGGCGGCGTCGCGGGCGACCTGGCGCTCAGGGGCTGCCCCCCGCAGCCCCGACCCGGCCTCAGCCGAGCCGCAGCGGGCATTCGGATGTCCGGCCGATGCCAGGGTGCCAGCGGCCTCAGCGGATGCCCGACCGATGCCAGCGGGTGCCCGGCGCATGCCGGCGGGCGTCGGCCGACGCCGGCGGCTACCGGCAGGCGTCAGCCGCTGCCGGCAGCTGCCGGCCGGCACCCGCGGCTGCCGGCGGGTTTCAGCGGGTCTCCGGGCCTGCCAGGTGGCGGGCGATGACCATGCGCTGGATCTGGTTGGTGCCCTCCACGATCTGGAGCACCTTCGCCTCCCGCATGAGCCGCTCGACCGGGAAGTCCGCCGTGTAGCCGTAGCCGCCGAGGACCTGGACCGCGTCCGTGGTGACGGACATCGCCGCGTCGGTGCAGAAGAGCTTGGCCATCGCCGCCTGCCGGGAGAACGGCTTGCCCGCGTCCCGCAGCCGCGCCGCCGCGAGGTACAGCGCGCGCCCCGCCTCGATCTTGGTGGCCATGTCGGCCAGCATGAAGCGCAGCCCCTGGAAGTCCGCGATCGGGTGGCCGAACTGCTTGCGGTCCTGTGCGTAGACCAGGGCCTCGTCCAGCGCGGCCTGGGCGACGCCGATGGCGCAGGCGGCGATGCCCAGCCGGCCGGCGTCGAGCGCGGCCAGGGCGATGGTGAAGCCCTGCCCCTCCTCACCGATGCGGCACGCGTCCGGCACCCGTACGCCGTCGAAGTGCAGCTGGGCGGTGGGCGAGCCCTTCATGCCCATCTTCTTCTCGGGCACGGCGGCGGTCAGGCCCGAGGCGTCCCCGGGGACCAGGAAGGCCGTGATGCCCTTCGGGCCCTCGACCCCGGTGCGCGCGAGGACGGTGTAGAAGTCGGCGACCCCGCCGTGCGTGATCCAGGCCTTGGTGCCGGTGATGATCCAGTCGTCGCCGTCGCGCACCGCCTTGGTGGTGAGGGAGGCGGCGTCGGAGCCGGCGGCCGGCTCGGAGAGGCAGTAGGCGCCCAGCAGGCCGCCGCCGAGCATCGCGGGGAGGTGGGCGCCCTGCTGCTCCTTGGTGCCGTAGCCGGCGAGACCGTGGCAGGCGAGGGAGTGCACGCTGACGCCGAGCCCGACCGTCAGCCGGGCCGCGGCCAGCTCTTCCAGGACCTGGAGGTAGACCTCGTACGGCTGCTCGCCGCCGCCGGATTCCCCGTCGTACGGCAGACCCAGCAGGCCGGCCTCCGACAGCAGGGTGAAGACCTCGCGGGGGAACCGGCCGGACTCCTCCTCGTCGGCGGCCCGGGGGCGGATCTCCCGCTGGGCGATCTCGCGTACGAGTGCGAGGAGGTCCCGGGACTCCTCGGTGGGCAGCTGACGGTCCACCGGCTGCGGGGCGCGGTCAGTCATGGCGGCGCTCTCCTCCCTGGTCGGGCACGGCGGCGACGCGCGAGGTGTGGGACGCGCCGCCGGGTCTTGGTGCTCTCACAGCCGATGGTGCCCTTCCGGATCACGGAAGGCGCTGTTCAGCGGCTGCGGCGGGTTGAGTATGCCCGATCAGGGGCTTCCCGTCACCGGTGCAAGATCGTTCCGTTGCCCGTCCGTCTCCCCGTCCGCCGGTGGAGCGGGACATTGCGGGGCGAACTGCTCGATCACCGTGAGCGTCGCCCGCAGCTGGCGGACGAGCAGGGCTCCCAGCTCCACGCGGCGGGGCCATCCCGGACCCCCCGGACCGGTCTCGCGCGGGCCGCCCCCGCCCACTCCGCCGATCCACTCCAGCGTGATCCCCTCGACCGCCGAGAGCCATCCCACCAGCGCGAGCCGGGCGATCGGCGGGACGGTCCGGGTGCCGTAGGCGCCCTCGGCGATGGTGGCGACCAGCTCCTCGCGGACGGCGTCGCGGATGGCGAGCACCTCGGCGTCGGAGCCGACGCCCCCGGTGACGATCGTGCGGTACGCGGCCTGGTGGTGCTCGGCGTACCGGAGGTAGCCGTCGATGGTGCGGCGGACCCGTTCGGCGTTGGGGAGGTCGGTGTCCCCGCCGGCGCGGGCGACGAGCTCGGTCACGGAGTCCTCGACGATGGCGAGGTAGTAGCCGCGCTTGCTCTTGAAGTAGTAGTAGATCAAGCCCTTGGCCACGCCCGCGTGCTTGGCGATGTCGTCCATGTTCAACGCGTCGTACGAGGTGTCGGCGAACAACGTGCGGCCGATCGCTATGAGTTCGTCCCGGCGGACCTGCGAACGGCCGGTCGTTCCACGCTGTTGACTATTATTCAAATTCGGCCCCAGCCTCGAACTGCCACAGAATGCCCGCAGTATGGCAGATCCGACCGGACCGGCACCGGCACAACCGTAGGATCCGACGGAACCGCACCGCCCTCCGCGGTACGGGTCAGCCGGCCGTGACGCGGATCTTCGACTGCCCGTGGCCGAACCGCTCCCAGTCGTCCATGAAGCGGGCGGTGAGACCGTGGCGCGCGGCCAGGTCCACCAGGGTCCTGGTCCGGTAGTAGAAGTCCTCGCGCAGGACCTGGTGCTCGGCGCCCTCGGTGCGGTCGAAGGTGAAGTCGAACCAGCCGCCGGGGGCGAGGACCCGCTCCACGTGCGCCAGGCACTCGTCGATGATCTCGACGGGCGAGTGGGAGAAGACGCTGTGGGCGTGCACGACGTCGAAGTGGCGCTCGGGCAGGAAGTCCAGGGTGAGGTCGCGGGTCAGGGTCAGGTGGGGCAGTTTGGCCTGGAGGCCCTTGCGGGTGAGGGTCTCCTTCGCGGAGATGAGGATGTCGGGCGAGATGTCGATGCCGTAGTAGTGGCCGGCGTCGAGGTGCTCGATGAAGCGCCATCCGGCCCGCAGGTTGCCGCAGCCGATGTCTAGCATGCGGTGGCCCGGGGCGAGGCCGTGGTCCACGAGGTAGTCGAACTGCATCTTGCCGAGGGCCAGCCAGCGGTCGTGGTTCCGGCTGCCGACGGCGGCCTCCGGGTTGCGCCCGGCGTCGGAGGCCATGACGGCGCGGTAGTACGCGACGTGGTCGGGGTGCCTGCGGCTGAGCCAGGCGTCGCGGGCCGCGCGGCGCACGTACGGGGCGATGCGGGCGGGGTTGCGCAGCGCGTAGCGGACCCGGTGCGCGACGCTGGTGCGGTCGGCGTACAGGTTCTTGTTCGTGGCCATTGGCTTCCCCTGGGCTGGTGGGCGGAACGTTCGCGTACGGCGGGCACCGGCCGTGGCGGCGGCGTCCGCGGGCGGGCCGCGGCAAGGAGCGGGGTGCCGTTCGCGGTGCCGTCCGTGCGCTCCGGTCCAGCCTCGCGCGCCTCAGCCGAACAGGCAGCTGGAACGGGGCCCAGGGGTGAATCGGCGGCGCCCGGCGAGAGGCGGCGAGGGGCGCACCACCAGGCGCCGCCCCGCCCCGCCCCGCCGATCCACGGCGCCCCACCAGGCGCCGCCCCGCCCCGCCCCGCCGATCCACGGCGCCCCGGGCATACGAGGACGCCCGCCACGGGAAGCGTGACGGGCGTGCGGGGAGGCGGTGGGGCGGGGTAGCGGTGCCTACAGCCAGCCGATCTGGGTGACGAACATGGCGACGACCACCACGAGGACCCAGCCGAGTACGTGCTCCGCCCAGGAGGACTCCTCCTCGGGTCCGCCCGTGCGGACGAGCCGGCGGAGACGGGAGGCGGGGACCGATGCGGCGGCGGTGGTGGCAGTCATGATGTCCAATGTGCCAGCGTTCGCGGCCTTCGCGGTGGAGACGTTGCTCACGCGTGGCGCGCGTCACCCGCCGCCGCGAAACCCGGCCGACGTGCGGCTGGGCCCCGTACCGCACGCGTCTGGGCCCCGTAGCGCACGCGGC
>NZ_JBHXRU010000145.1:0-11561 GCF_042716255.1 Streptomyces sp. NPDC058662
GGGACCCTGTGGGAGAGTAGGACGCCGCCGAACAATCATTGTGGGAATGCCCCGCACCAACCCGTTCCGGGTTCGGTGCGGGGCATTTCTGCGTTTACGGGGTCCGAAAAATGCGGGCGACGTCGCCGAGGGTGCTGGCTAGGATCCGGCCATGAGTGACTATGTGATTCGCCCCGTACACAGTGACGAGTGGGAGAAGGTCAAGGAGCTGCGGATGACCGCGCTCCGCGATCCGGTGGCGCACCTCGCCTTCCTGGAGGACCCGGAGCAGGCCGCCGCGCAGCCCGACGAGTTCTGGCAGCAGCGTGCCGCGAGGGTCGCGCAGGGGCGGAAGGCCCGGCAGTTCATCGCCGAGGCCGGCGACGGCCGATGGCTCGGCACCGTGACGCTGCTCGTGGAGGAGGCGGGAAGCACCGACTTCTTCGAGCAGGTCGTCGAGCGGGAACAGGGGCACCTGGTGGGCGTGTTCGTGCGGCCCGAGCAGCGGGGGACCGGGCTCACCGAGAAGCTGTTCGAGGCCGCGCTGGAGTGGGCCTGGTCGTTGGAGGGGCCGGCGCTGGGGCGCGTGCGGCTGATCGTGCACGAGGACAACGCGCGGGCCGAGGCCTTCTACCAGCGGTTCGGGTTCGTGGCGACCGGCGTCGTACTGCTGACCGCGGACGGCGACGCGAAGGAGCGCGAGTACGTGTACGGGAGGCCGGCGCTTTAGGGGAGTACGGCGTCCGGCCAGTGGGCGCGGGCCTGCTCGCGGCTGCGGCAGAGGGCGAGGAGCGGGAGCGTCTCGTCCTGCAGGAGGTCCGGGAGTTGGGGGATGGGGGCCACCGCGGCCACGTCGTCCAGGATGAGGGCGAGTGGTGGGTCGAGCCGACCGTGGGATGACCGTGCGGCCATGCGGCGGCCGTGCTCGACCACGTGCGCGGCGAGTGCGGTGAGCAGGGGCATCGCACCCGGGTGGGTGCGGGGGTCTTCCAGGGGTTCGCCCACCACGTACAGGCTGCCCCCTTCCGCCAGGAACGATGCCAGCGTCAGCGAATCCGTTCGATTCGGGTTGCAGGCTTCGCGGATGTGGATGGACGAGAGGCAGGACAAGGCGCGGGCCGTGAGGTGCTGGGCCTGCTCGCGTCGCTCGGGGTGGGCGGTGAGGGCGCTCTCCAGCTCGCCGGCGGAACCGGGCGCGGCCTGGGGACGGGTGCGCAGGATGCGGACCGGCTCCTGGGCGTTCGCGCCCTGCGCCCAGCGGTGCAGCTGCTTGAACGGGCGGTTGTCGAGGGCGGCGGCCTGGAGCCAGCTGCGCAGGAGCGTTTCGGCGGTGTCGGCGATCGCCGCGTCCATACGGGCCTGGGGGCGCACGGGGGCCAGGAGGGCGATCGCGCGGGCGGCGGCGGTGTCGCGGTCGGCGCAGCCCTCGGCCGGGTTCCAGTGCATGCGGGCCGGGGTGTCGCACAGGTGGGAGGGGTCGTAGAGGAGGACCGGGCCCAGCTTGGCGCGGGCGTCCTTGGTCTCGGCCCACAGGGTCGGCGAGGAGGTGACGACGAGCGCCGCGCCCTCCGCGGCCGCGAGGCTCCGGGCCGCGAGAGGCAGGCGTTCGGCGGGAGCCGCGTAGGCCATTCGCGCGGGGGGTTCGGTGAGGGCGGCCGGCCGGGGCGCCGGGGCGTAGCCGAAACCGTAGCGGTAGGCCTCGTCCGCCGCGGGCGGCACGGCACGGACCGGACCGGCCGGGACCGCCACGGGTGCAGGGGTCTCGGGGTGTACGGGAGGGGTCGGCGGGGCGGGTGGGGGCGGCGGTCCCGGCACCGGGATGGGGGCCTGGGCGGGGGTTGGCACCGCAGTCGTCGCCGAGGGCGCAGGCGCGGGATCGTGCGGCTGCGGCTGCGGCTGTAGCCGCGACTGTGGCTGTGAGTCCGGGTGTGGGTCCGGTTGCGTGCGGGCCTGGCGGGCCAGGGCGCGGCGGGACTTGGTGCGGGCGATCACGCCGATGGCGAAGACGGTGAGGACGAACAGCACCAGCAGCTGGCTGAGGAACAGGCCCCAGAACAGGCCCCAGCCGGAGAGTGCGCCCGGGTCCGTCTCGGGCCAGGCGGCCGCCAGGTCGTGCGGTTGCGCTATCAGCGCGCGTACGGCCTCCGGCGTACGGCCGAAGGTGACGGTGTCGGGCCAGGCGCCGTGCGTGAACCAGGCGCCGAGGCCGGTCGCGGACCAGACCAGGCCGGCCAGGCCGAGCAGGAAGGCCAGGAGGCCGACCAGCAGTCCGTCGGGGACGCCGCCCCGCGCGGGGGCCTCCGTACGTCGTGCGTCGTGCATGGTCAGGCCACCGTGGTCGCGGATCCGGGGCCGCCGCCGGCTCCCCGGCGGCGTTCGATGGACAGGGCCCGCTCCTCCGCCTCCAGTTCCGCGGCGAGCAGGTCGTCGGGGAGGCGGTCGGGAGTGGAGGCCTCGGTCATCGCACGGTCCGTGTAGACGAGGGGGCGTTCGGCTTCGGTGATCAGGTGTTTGACGACCTGGACGTTGCCGTTGACGTCCCAGACCGCGATGCCGGGGGTGAGGGTGGGGATGATCTCGACGGCCCAGCGGGGCAGGCCGAGGACGAGGCCGGTGGCGCGGGCCTCGTCGGCCTTCTGCGCGTAGATGGTTCTGGTGGAGGCCATCTTGAGGATGGCCGCGGCCTCGCGTGCCGCGGCGCCGTCGACGACGTCGGAGAGGTGGTGGACCACGGCGACGAAGGACAGGCCGAGGCGGCGGCCGAACTTCAGGAGGCGCTGGAACAACTGGGCCACGAACGGGCTGTTGATGATGTGCCAGGCCTCTTCGACCAGGAAGATCCGCTTCTTGCGGTCGGGGCGGATCCAGGTGTGCTCCAGCCAGACGCCGACGATCGCCATCAGGATCGGCATCGCGATGGAGTTGCGGTCGATGTGGGAGAGGTCGAAGACGATCAGGGGCGCGTCGAGGTCGATGCCGACGGTGGTGGGGCCGTCGAACATGCCGCGCAGGTCGCCGTCGACGAGGCGGTCGAGGACGAGCGCCACGTCGAGGCCCCAGGCCCGGACATCGTCTATGTCGACGTTCATGGCCTCCGCGGACTCGGCCTTGGGGTGGCGCAGCTGCTCGACGATGTCGGTGAGTACGGGCTGGCGTTCGCGGATGGTGGTGACGACGTAGGCGTGCGCGACCTTGAGGGCGAAGCCGGCGCGCTCGTCGAGGCCGTGGCCCATGGCGACTTCGATGATGGTGCGGAGCAGCGCGAGCTGCCCGGTGGTCGTGATCGCCGGGTCGAGGGGGTTGAGGCGGATCCCGTCGTCGTTGGCGGCGATCGGGTCCAGGCGGATGGGGGTTATCCCCAGCTGCTGGGCGATCAGGTTCCACTCGCCGACGCCGTCCTCGCCCTGGGCGTCGAGGACGACGACCTGGCGGTCCTTGAAGCGGAGCTGGCGTAGTACGTAGGTCTTCTCCAGGGCGGACTTGCCGTTGCCGGACTCGCCGAGGACCAGCCAGTGGGGGGCCGGGAGCTGCTGGCCGTACAGCTGGAAGGGGTCGTAGATGTATCCCTTGCCGCTGTAGACCTCGCGGCCGATGATGACGCCGGAGTCGCCGAGTCCGGGGGCGGCGGTGGGCAGGTAGACGGCTTGCGCCTGCCCGGTGGAGGTGCGTACGGGCAGGCGCGTGGTCTCGACTTTGCCGAAGAGGAAGCTGGTGAAGGCGTCCGTCAGGGCGGACATGGGATCTCGCATGGGCGGCACTTCCCTCCAGCTAGCGTCGGATGCCGGTGGCGAACGGCAAGGTGTTGACGAAGGCGCGGTGGTGCTCGCGGTCGCACCATTCCAGCTTCAGGTAGGACTTGCCGGCCGAGGCGCGGATCGTCCGCTTGTCGCGGGCGAGGGCATCGGGTGAACGCGAGGACACCGTGATGTACCCGACCAGGTTGACTCCCGCCGCACCGCTGGCGAGATCTTCACCCCTCTGGTCGAGTCGGCCGTGGGCGGCGATGTCGCGGGGGTCGACGGTCCGGTTCATCTTGGCGGCGCGGGAGGCGTCGGCCTCGTCGTTGGTCTTCTCGGTGAGCATGCGCTCGATGGCCACCTCGGTGGGCTCCAGGTCCATGGTGACGGCGACGGTGCGGATCACGTCCGGGGTGTGGACGAGCAGAGGGGCGAGGAAGTTGACGCCGACGGGGGTCATCGGCCATTCCTTCACCCAGGCGGTGGCGTGGCACCAGGGGGCGCGGGTGGAGGACTCGCGGGTCTTGGCCTGGAGGTAGGTCGGTTCGACGGCGTCGAGCTCGGCGGGCCAGGCGTTGCGCTTGGTCATGGCCTGGATGTGGTCGATGGGGTGGTCCGGGTCGTACATGGAGTGCACGAGGGAGGAGAGGCGGCCCTGGCCGAGGGGCTGGCGGACGCGGATGTCGGCTTCGGCGAGGCGGGCGCAGATGTCGGTGAGCTCGCGGGCCATGACGATGGCGAGTCCGCTGTCGCGGTCGAGCTTGCGGCCCTTGTGGGGGGTGCCGGCGCGGGCGATGGTGTGGGCCTCGGCGGCGAGTTCGCGCGTGTAGTGCATGCAGGCCACGAGGTACGCGCGGTGCTGCTCGGAGGAGGTGGAGACCATCGACTGGAGCTGCTCGTAGGAGTCGCGCAGCCAGACGGGGGCCTGGGTGTTGCCGCGCTGGGCCACGTCCTTGGCGTGCGCGTCGGGGTCGGCGGGCAGCGTACGGGCGAGCATCTGCAGGCGGGTGACGAAGCCGTCCCCGTTGGCCACGTGCTTGAGGAGCGTGCCGAAGCGGTCGACGAGTGCTTCCTGGTCCTCGCTGTCGCGCAGGCCGACGCCGGGGCCCTCGATCTCGATGGCGGCGGTGACGGTGCGGCGGTCGGCGTGCAGGAGTACGGCGATCTCGTCGGGGCCGAAGGGAGCGGCGAGCCAGCTGATGCGGCCGATGCCGGGGGGCGGGCCGACCTCGACCTCGCGGCCGTCGGAGCCGCGGATGCCGGCTTCCATGGCGCCGGAGCGGTAGGTGGTGCCGCGGCGCAGGACGCGCTTGTAGCTGCGGCTGATCTCGAACCAGCGGTAGAAGGTGCGGCCGCGGTAGGGGACGTAGACGGCGGTGAGCGCGAGCATGGGGAAGCCGGCGAGGCTCACGATGCGCAGGGTGAGGTCGGGGACGAGCAGTCCGCTCATCATGCCGAGGAAGGCGCCCGCGATGATCAGGGCGATCTCGCCGGTCTCGCGGTTCTTGCCGACGATCGCGTTCGGCCGGGCGCGGCCGATGAGATACGTGCGGCGGGGCGCGACCGGGTGCAGCTGGTGGGACTGGGTCGTCAACGCCCGTCACCTCCTGTGTTCCTCGTGCTCGAACTCGTGCGGGGCGGGGGTGCGGCGGAGGGGACGGATCCGCCGCCGGCTCCGCTGCCGGAGGTGGGGCGGCTGCTGTGGGCGGCCACGCCTCCGGACATCGGATTGGCGGGGCGGGGCGCGGTGCCGCCGCCGTCGCCGCCGCGGTGGGCGCCGCGGCTGCTGTGGGTCTTGATGCCCTGCGAGACGAGGGAGGCCGGCGAGCTGATGACGGCGGCCGCCTGGGCGCCGTCGGTGGCCTTGCTGCGGTTGGAGCGGGCGGAGGCGATCTCGTCGCCGAAGCCGGGGACGAAACGGTAGATCATCGCGGAGGCGAAGATCGCCAGGAGGATGATGGCGAGTCCGGTGACCACGGCGGAGAAGGCGTTGGGGCCCTGTTCGCCGGCCAGGGCGCCGGCGAGGCCGAGGACGATGACGATGACCGGCTTCACGAGGATGACGGCGATCATGATGCCGGCCCAGCGGCGGACGTGGCCCCAGAGGTTTCGGTCGACGAGGCCGGCGTAGACGACGACGCCGAGGAGGGCGCCGACGTAGAGGAGGGCGGCCCGGATGAAGAGTTCGAGGTAGAGCACGCCGGCGGCGAGGACGGTGACGAGGGCGACGACGATCAGCATGATCGGGCCGCCGCCGATGTCGTCGCCCTTCTTGAGGGCGTCGGAGAAGGAGCCGAAGAAGACGTCGGTCTGGCCGCCGGTGGCGGCGGCGATGACCTCGGAGACGCCGTCGGTGGCGGAGACGACGGTGTAGAGGACGAGGGGGGTGAAGGCGGAGGCGAGGACGGTGAGCCAGAGGAAGCCGATGGCTTCGGAGAGGGCGGTGGTGAGGGGGACGCCGCGGACGGCTCGCTTGGCGACGGCGAAGAGCCACAGGACGAGCGTGAGGATGGTGGAGGCGGCGAAGACGACGGCGTACTGCTTGAGGAAGGTGGGGTTGGTGAAGTCGACGTTGGCGCTGCCCTTGACCGCTTCGCTGAGTTTGCCGACGATCCAGGCGGCCGCGTCGGCGCAGCCGCGGGCGAGGGAGGCGAGGGGGTTGAGGGCGTCGGCGGGGTCGGTGGGGAGGCTGGTGACGCCACCGCCGGTGGCTCCGCCGTTGCCGCGTTCGCAGTACTGCTTGGCGGGGCCGATGAGCAGGTCGCAGGGGTTGTTGCTGGTCTGCGGCGAGGGGGTCGGCGTGGGGACGGGCGGTGTGGGGGCCGCGTGGGCCCGGGAGGCAAGGCTCAGGAGAGCCACGTGGGTGGCGGCCACGATGCCGAGACGGAGTCGGACGTTAGCGGGCATAAGTGAACCCTCCGAACTCCTTGGTCGCCTTGCTGATGTCGTCGGACGTCGCGGCGGCGTTGTCACCGGGGACGGGTGCGGGCCCGTCCTGCTGGGTGTCCGCGATGACCTTCCAGCCGTCGCCTGCCCAGGCCAGCTCGAAGGTCCACGTCTTCCACGTGCTCTGGACGGGGTCGGTGGACTTCGGTCCTGACATTCCGATCAGCCCCATGTACCAGACCGCGACCTTCGCGTTGGTGGGGCTGTAGCTGTCGATCCGGGTGCCGACCGGTACGGTGCGCGTGACGAAGGCACTGCCCTGCGGAGGGTTGCCGTTCGGGTCCAGTCCCAGTCTGGCCAGGAAGGCAGGCGAGTACGCCTCGTCCTGGGGGCCCTTCAGCCGAGCCGCTGCCTCTGTCGTGTAGACGGCGTCCACGAGTGCGTGCCGGGTGTTCCTCCGGAACATGCCGTCGGAGCCCAGGGCCACCGCGTAGTTGGCGGCGGCTGACTGGGCGCCCTGTTCGTCGTGGGCGAAGCCCTTCGGGACCGGGCCGTTCCGGCCCTGGACGGGGAGGGTGCCCGTCGGGGAGGTGGAGGTGGTGGCCGGGGGCTTGTCCGAGGAGGTGGGCGGCGGGGTGTCCGGGTCCTGGTTCGCGAACGCGATGGCGGCGATGAGGAGGACCACCACACCGACCACCGTGACCAGGCTGCGGCTCGCGCGCGGGGTGCGGCGGGCGGGGCCGTACGGGTCGGCGGGGGAGTCCGGGAGCCGGGTACGGGTCTGGCCCGTGCCGCCGACATCGCCGTAGCCGCCGCCGTACTGGTCGTCGTTGCTCATTCCGTGTCGGCCCCCTCCGCGTCGTACGACGGTAGCGCTGGTTCCCGCGTAGGTGCGGTGTGGTGAGTCCTCATCTGGTACGGCCGGGGTGGAACGGCTAGACGGCCATTCCGTAGACGATCGTGAAGAGCGTGCCGAGGGAGCCGATGATGAAGACTCCGGTCAGTCCGGCCACGATGAGGCCCTTGCCCTGTTCCGCGCTGAACGTGTCGCGCAGCGCGGTCGCGCCGATGCGCTGTTTGGCCGCGCCCCAGATGGCGATGCCGAGGCACAGGAGGATCGCCACGGCCATGACCACCTCGATCATGACCTTCGCTTCGTTGCCGAGACTGCCGAAAGGCCCCCAGTTCGGGGCGATTCCGCCGATGATGGTGGTGATGTCGCCCTTTTCGGCTGCCAGGATCATGTAACTCACCGCCCCTGCATGGGTAGTTCCGTTCGCCCGTGCCCGACGGCAGGGGTCACGCACTATCTTCGCTGATGAAACCGCCGCCGTCGTCGACTTGCGGGCTCTCTTTACCCGATCCTGCGGCCGACGGCCCGTCAGGGCGCTCTGACCTGGGCCGGGGTCGGGTGCATGCGAAAGTGCGTATGGTCACTCTGTGTATCACGGGGGGTGACGCGGGGGGCTGATCGCCGTTCCGGCGTACGGGCGGTGGGTTGTGGGGCCGCCGTTCGGCGCAGTGGTTTCGCGTGTCGTTGGGCCGACTCGCTGACATTTGTCCGACATTCCGTCAGTCATTCCATCCGTTCGCGTGGCGCAGGGCGATGCTCCGTGGCGTCCGGTGTGACGAGGCGAGGAGTGAACGGATGGGTTCTGCGGTGAAGGCGGGCCGGCGCGCGTGGCTGGCCGGTGGTGTGGCGGCTCCGTTGGTGTTGGTGCTCATGGGGGTCTCGGCCCCGACGGTGGCCGCCGTGCCGGGTGCGGGGCCGGTGGGGAGCGAGAAGTGCTCGGGGTCCGCCGCGGCCCCGAAGGGCGCCGCCGCCTGTCGCGGGAAGGGGTACGGGGCGGGCAAGGGGCCCGGGGCGGGCACGAGGGCCGGTGTGGGCAAGGGGGAGGCGCAGGGGCTGCGCGTGGCGCAGAAGCCCAAGCCCGAGCGGGGTCCGGCGGGGCCTCCGGGACGGTCCGGGCCGCCCGGGCCGTGCGTGGACATCGACACGGTCGGGGTGCCCGGGTCGATGACGGGCGCCGAGTACAGCGCGGCGCTGTTCCGGGGGCGGACGTACGTCGGCTTCCGGGTGTCGGCGACCAGCTCCTACGAGTGGCGCGACCTCACGAACTGGAGGGTGACGCCCGGCTATCCGCGGACGGGGTGCGGGGTGTCGATCAGGCTCGGCGCCGAGCGCGTGTACGTGAAGGTGCTGACTCCGACCGGTTCCATCCACGAGACCTCCTGCACCTTGGGCCTCGTCTGCACGGTCGGCTGGTCGTCGGTGATCAGCCCCTGAGGGGGGAGGGCCGCCGTGCGCGCCGGGCCGGCGTCCGGGGGCGGCCCTCGCGGCAGGTACCCGGCCGCTCTCTCCGCGACGCCGGGTACCGGGCCGGTCGTCGCAGGTCAGGGGGTGTTGTCAGTGGGGTGCGGCACGGTGGGGGCATGACGACTCCGTGGACCCTCGCCGATGTGGAGGCGGCCATCCGGGCGGGATGGTCGGCCGAGACCTGCTCGCCCGACGACGTGGAGCGGGCCCCCTGGACCGCCGACAATCCGGCGTGGGGGCACTGCGACATCACGGCTCTGGTCGTCCAGGACATAGTCGGCGGCGAGCTGGTGGTCGGGGAGGTCTGGCTGGACGGCGAGCAGCAGGGCTTCCACTGCTGGAACGTGATGCCCGGCGGGATACGGATCGACCTGACCCGGGAGCAGTTCCGGCGCGGGCAGACGGTCACGGCGGGCCGGCCGATGGGGAGGCGGCCGGGCGGGCGGCTGCCGAGGCGCTGGGAGGAGTACCAGCTGCTGCGGCAGCGGGTCATCGACAAGCTGGGGCCGCTGCCGGGGGTGGTCCGGGCGCCGGACGGGCGGCGGCTCGCCTACACGGACTTCGGGGGGCCGGGGGCGCCGCTGCTCGCGCTGCACGCGCACTTCGAGAGCGGGGGGAGCTTCGAACGGCTGGCCCGGGAGGTGGGTCCGGCCTGGCGGGTGATCGCTCTCGACCAGCGGGGGCACGGGGAGTCCGACCGGGCCGCGGAGTACACGCGTGAGGGGTACGTGGCGGACGGAGCGCTCGTGCTGGAGGAGCTGGGTCTGGGGCCTGCGGTCGTACTGGGGCACGCGCTGGGCGGGGTCAACGCGTACCAGCTCGCGGCGCGGCGGCCGGATCTGGTGCGGGCGGTCGTGGTGGGGGACGTCGGGGCGGTCGTCGAGGACGACCTGTCGTTCGCGCGCCGGTGGCCGGCGCGGGCGGGCACCCGGGCCGGGTTCCTGGCGGGGGTGGGGAGCGCGGCGGCCTCGCTGGGCGGGTCGCTGCGGGAGTACCCCGACGGGTGGGGGACCGCGTGCGTGGTGGAGGACGTGGTGGAGTCCCAGCGGGAGCTGAACGGGGACCACTGGGCGGACTGGCTGGGGGTGCGGAGGCCGACGCTGCTGGTGCGGGGGGATCGGAGCGGGGTGCTGTCCGCGGAGCTGGCGCGGGAGATGACGGTGCGGAGGGCGGGGGTGCGGTTGGTGGCTCCCGCCGGCACCCGTGTGCGGTGAGGCGGCCCGCCGACTTACGGGGCCGGGGTCAGGAACATGCCCGTCTGGTCGGCGCCCGGGGTGTTCTTGCAGCTGAAGCCGGACGCGGCCGGCTGCGCCGTCACCAGGGCGAGGCAGCGTCCGGCCGCCAGCTGCCCGAAATGGTTGGGGTGCATGGACTCCTGGACCAGGCCCTGCGTCTCGCTGCTGTCGATCCAGCGCGCCCACTCGCTGGTCCTCGCCGATGCCGGCACGGTGGCGCTGACATGCTTGCTCGCCTTCGCGCACACCTCACGCCCCTGGAGCATGTCCCGCAGGTCGAGGAACTGCGCGCCCTTGGCCGCCGCCACCCCCTTGAGACGGTTGGCGAGCTGCGGCACCAGCGAGTCCCGGGCCCAGTCGGAGTCCCGGTTCCAGAACGGGCACCCGCCCGTGTTCAGACGGCTCCAGTCGCTCTGCGTGTAGCGGTTCTCCGCGCCGCGCGGGATCGGGGACGGGTAGGACTGCAGCACGATCCGGTAGGAGGAGTCGGCGTAGCCCGCGCCCCGCATCACGGCCCGCACCTCGTCCACGGACTTGCCGACCCCGGCCATGACCGCGTCGATCCTCTGGTCGACCCCGTACTGCTGGTCGTCGTGGCAGTAGGAGTTCCAGATGATGAAGTCGTACGCGCACTCCTTGATGATCTCGGCGAAGCCGAGGTCGTTCCCGCCGACGGACAGCACGATGACCTTGACGTCGTGCGAGGCGGCCACGCTCGCGAGCTGGTCGGCCTGCGGGGCCTCGCCCTTGAAGGCCGCCCCGCCGTTCGCGGCGCGGAACACGTTCTGCGTAGTCGCCCCCGAGCAGGCCAGGTTGACGGCGACATCGGCGATGGGACCGGCGCTGAGCACCTCGGCGGAGTCCGAGCGGTGGCACCCGCCCGCGGTGGCCCCGTACACCTTGCCGGGGTCGTAGACGCCGCCGCTGACCCAGCCCCGGTCGGTGCCGTTGCGGCTCCCGGTGCCGGTCAGGCTGTTGCCCTTCCAGCGCCCGGCCTCGCCGGAGATGTAGCTGTCGCCCAGGGAGACCACGGCGGTGGGTCCGCTCCCGGGGCTGGCGGCCGACGTTCCGGCGCCGCCGGCCATCAGCGACCCGACGGCCAGGGGCACGACCATGGCGGCCCCGGCCAGTCGTCGCACACGGCTGCGGGCCCGGTCCTTGCTGGCGTTGCGGAATCCGATCACTGCGGAACTCCTGCGGTCGGCCACGCCCGAGTCGGGAACAACTGCGGTGCGTGGCTGCTCTGGTGGGGGATACCGCCGGCCGGTGGCAACCGGAAAGGTGACACGCCGCACGTTGTTACCGCTAGGTAGCCGCAGATTACGATGACATAACGACCGACCGGTCGTTCGGGTGTCGGGCGCTCCCGCTCCGCTCCGCTTCGCGGTTCGCGTCCGGGAACGGCTC
>NZ_JBHXRU010000146.1:0-11519 GCF_042716255.1 Streptomyces sp. NPDC058662
GGCCCCTCCCCCGGGGGGGGGCGGGCCCCTCCCCCGCGGGGGGGGGGGGGGGTGCCCCCCCCCCCCCCCGCCTCCGTGGTGCGCGGTGAGGTGGTGCGTACCGTCCCCGCCGGACGCCCCGTCAGCCGCCGCCGACCGGGCGGGGGGCGGGGCCCCGGGCTCCGGCCCGCTCCGCGTGCGCCGGCCGGCGGCTGCCGGCCGGGGTGAGCGGGGTCCGCTCGGACCGGATCAGGTGCGGCCGGACGGGCGCGTGCGCGGCCGGCCGCGCACCCGGCGCGTGGACGGCGGGGACGACGACCGCCGGGACGGCGCCCGGCGCGGGGCCCGGTGCGCTGTCCGGAGCGAGGGCGGCGGCGGGCACGGCCACCGGCCCGGGGACCGGGGCGGCGGCGGTCCGCCGGAGCTGCCACTTGCCGCCGGCGGAGAGCAGCGGGGCGAGCGCCGTGGCGACCGGTGCGGGCATCCGCCCGGTCTCGGCGCGCCGGCGCAGCAGGGTGCGCAGATCGAAGACGTGCGCCTCGGCGCGGGCGATCAGCGGCTCGAACCAGGGCAGCGCCAGCAGGATCAGCAGTCCCGCGGACCAGCCGAGCAGGACGTCGCTGACCCAGTGCGTACCGAGGTACACGGTGGTCGCGCCGACGCTGAGCGAGACGACCGCCGACACCACGGACAGCACCCGCCGGGTGGCCGCGCTGGACGCCAGGTAGGCCAGGATTCCCCAGGTCACCACGGCGTTGGCGGTGTGGCCGGAAGGAAATATATCGCCGCCCGCGAAGAGCTCGGCGGAGCCGATCTCGGTGGCGTAGTGCGGTCCGAGCCGGCCGAGGCCGAGCTTGACGGCCCCGACGGTGACGTTGAGCAGCAGCAGCGCCACGCCGAGGGTGATCAGCGGGCGCAGGGTGTGCTGCCGCCACGAGCGCCAGCCGAGCCACGCGGCGACCATCACGGCGGTGGGCCCGCGCTGGCCGAGGACGACGAGGTAGTCCAGGAAGGCGTGCAGCTGCGGCCACTGCTCGTAGGGCCGGAAGAACATGATCTGCCAGTCCAGGCGGACGAGCCAGGACGTGGTCAGTACGGCCACCACGATGGCGAGGTAGAACGCGAGGGTCGATCCCAGGAGTACGACGCGGTGCCGGCTCATCCGCGGGGTCTGCAGATGAGCCGGTCGCTCCGGTTCCCGGTCCAGCCGGGCGAACACCCGCTCCAGACGGGTCAGGATTTGGTCGGTACGCACTCAATCGACGTTACCGCGCGCCGATGGGCGGCCCGCGCGAATCGCGGGCTTTGTGATGACCATGTGATGTGGAGTAGGTCTCACGGGTGACTTAATTCCCGTTAATCCGCCAGTGGTTGGACCGGACCGATCCTCCGCCCCGGCAATTGCTTCGCACACTTACCCGAGCTTTATCCGGGTGCGTCATTTCGCCGGCGGAAAGACGGCCGGCGGTTACGGGGGCCCCGAGCCGTTCAGCCAGAACGCCCCGTACGCCGCCGACACCAGGGCCGCCGCGCCGAGTACGGCGGCCGCCCACCCGGTGCGCCACCGGGCCAGCGCCACCGCCACCGGCAGTACGAGGGGGAAGGCGGGCAGCAGCAGCCGGGGCTTGGACCCGAAGTACCCGGACGCGCACAGCGCCAGCGCCACCACGATCCCGCAGTAGACGAGGAGCGGCGCCGGCTGCCGCTGCCGCACGCACCGCGCGTACAGCCAGAGCACCAGGACGACCCCCGCGGCGAGGCCGAGCCCGGCTGCGAACGCGGAGGAGGCCAGCTTCGCCCCGACGAACCGGGCGAAGGCCAGACCGCCGTCGAAGCCGTTGCCCCAGCCGGCCTGTACGTCCAGGTACCCGAGCAGGCCGTCCCCGGTGCGCGCGCCGACCCACAGCACGTACGCGAGGGCGCCCAGCGGAGCCAGGAGCGCGCCCGCCGCCGTCCGCCACGACCGGTCCCCGCGGCGCAGGGCGAGCACCGCGGCCACCCACACGGCACCGACCACGGCCGCCCCGACCGGACGGGTCAGCCCGGCCCCCGCCGCCAGCAGCCCCGCCGTGACCCACCGGCCGCGCAGGACCGCGTACAGCGCCCACGCGGCCAGCGCGGTGAACAACGACTCGCTGTACGCCATGGACTGCACCACACCGACGGGGAGCGCCGCCCAGCACGCGACGGCCAGCACCCCGACCCGGCGGCCGTCCGCCGTGCCGGGCCGCGAGGCGCACAGCAGGTCGGCCACCGCGAAGATCCCCCAGGCCGCCGCGAGCCCGGCGACGGCTGACACCGCCAGGCCCGCGGAGCCGTACGCCAGTCCGGTGGGGGCCGCCACCGCCCGCTCCAGCCAGGGCAGCAGCGGGAAGAACGCGAGGTTCGAGTGGACGTCCCCGTTCGGGAGGAGCACCTCGTACCCGTAGCCCTCGGCCGCGATGCGGGCGTACCACAGCGAGTCCCAGCGGGCCGAGAGCAGCGTGTGGGGGCTGCTCCCGACCGCCGCGCCCCACACCGCCAGCCCCGTCAGTCCGAGCAGCCGGACCGCGGCGAAGACGGCCAGCGCGGGGGCGGCCCGGCGAAATCCAAGATCTTCCACAAGCGTGATTATCGGTGGCGCCGGAACGCGGCCCCGGTCGAGAACCACGCCCCGTGTGCGCGCGTGTACGCGGGGGAGAAGGCGGGGCGGTGCACGGGGCGTGGAGTGGCGTACACCACACGGCGGTCGGAGTCGGGATGAGAGGTGGACCACGTTCCGGGCAGGCGAACTCGCGTACGCTGATCGTTCACTCGCGTGTCGATGCCGGATCCCGTAGGACGCCGCACACCGCAACCCCCCGTGGCTCCACACGACGCCGGTCCGCCGAGTGCGAGGGATCACCTGGGAGGTACATGCATGTCGGGGACGAGCGCGGCCGTCGACAGGACCCCTTCCCCCTGGCAGCGGATCGGCGCGGCCTCCGGCGGGTCCAACCGCTGGGCCGTGCTGGCGGTGCTCTGCGTCAGCCTGGTGCTCGTCGCGCTCGACGCGACGATCCTCCACGTCGCCGTCCCCTCCGTCACCGAGGACCTGCGCCCCGGCTCGATCGAGCTCCTGTGGATCGTCGACGCCTACCCGCTCGTCTGCGCCGCACTGCTGATCCTCTTCGGCACCCTCGGGGACCGGGTCGGCCGGCGCCGCATCCTGCTGCTCGGCTACGGGCTCTTCGGCGCCGCCTCGGCTCTGGCGGCCCTCGCCGACAGCGCCCAGGTCCTCATCGCGGCGCGCGCCCTGCTCGGTGTCGGCGGGGCGATGATCATGCCGGCCACCCTGTCGATCCTGCGCCAGGTCTTCCCCGACCGGCGCGAGCGGGCCCTCGCCATCGGCATCTGGACGGCTGTCGCCGCCATCGGCGCCGCCGGCGGACCCGTCCTCGGCGGCTTCCTGGTCCAGCACTTCTGGTGGGGCTCGGTCTTCCTCATCAACATTCCGCTGATGGCGCTCATCCTGCCGCTGGGGCGCTGGCTGCTGCCCGAGTCCAAGGGATCCGCCGACGGGCCCTGGGACGTGCTCGGCGCGCTGATGGCCGCCGCCGGCGTGCTCGGATCGGTCCTCGGGGTCAAGCGGCTGGGCGCCGAACGGGACCTGCTCGACCTCCAGGCACTGGTCCCGCTGGTGCTCGGGGCGGGGCTGCTCGTGCTGTTCGTGCGGCGGCAGAAGCGCCGGCCGCACCCACTGATCGACATGCGGATGTTCTCCCGCGCGGCGTTCTCCACCTCTGTCGGCTGCATCGTGCTGGCCATGCTGGCGCTGGTCGGCCTGGAGCTGATCGCCGTCCAGTACCTCCAGCTCGTCCTGCACCTCAGCCCGCTGGAGACCGGGCTGCGGCTGCTGCCGCTGACCTTCGCCGCCATGGCCGCCGGCGCCACCGGCTCGTACACGCTGGCCCGGGTCGGGCCGCGCACCATGGTCTCCCTCGGCTTCCTGCTCACGGCGTTCGCCGTGCTCCTGCTGACGCTGATGGGCCAGCAGGACCGGCCCGTGCTGCTCAACGTCGGTTTCATCCTGCTCGGCTTCGGGCTCCAGACCACGCTCTTCGCCGCCTATGAGTCGATGCTCAGCGAGGCCCCGGCGGCCACCGCGGGCGGCGCGGCCTCCATCGGCGAGACCTCGTACCAGCTCGGCGCCGGGATGGGCATCGCCCTGCTCGGCAGCGTGATGAACGCGGCGTACGCGCCGGGGCTGGCGAGGGTGCCGGGGGTGGCCGAGGCCGACGCGGCCCACGCCGCGAACTCCCTGGGCGAGGCCTACCAGATCGCCGCGCACCTCGGCGGGCCGGCGGGGGAGTCGTTGTACGCGGCGGCCCGGCTGTCGTTCGTGCACGGGCTGCACGTGACGCTGGTGGTGAGCGCGGTACTGCTGCTGGCGGGGGCCGCGATGGCGTTGAAGCTGCCGAGGACCATGGAGGGCGAGGGCGCGGAGCCGGCCGGGCCCGTCGCGCTGCCCGCGCAGTCGTCGGGGTCCCGCAGCGGTGCGGCGCAGGCGGCCGGGCAGCCGTGCCCGTCTTCGGTGGAGCACGCCGGCTGACACGGCGTCGCGGCGCGCCGCCGCGGGACCCCGTACCCGAACGCAGGTGGGACCGGAGGCGCCGGCGGGGCCGGAAGTGCGCCGGCAGGGCTGGATCGACCCGGCCGGGGAGTGCGAAACTCGCGCTGCTAGGTTCTGCCGGCCGGGAAGGCCCGGCATCGACTGTCTCAGGCCGCCGGGAGGCCCTCGTGCCGTCATTCGTACCCACCGACCCGCTCGGACTCGACGAGCTCCTCAGTCCCGAGGACCTCGCCGTCCGGGACACCGTCCGCGGCTGGGCCGCCGACCGGGTGCTGCCGCACATCGCCGAGTGGTACGAGAGCGGCGAGCTCCCCGCGATCCGCGAGCTGGCCCGGGAGCTCGGCTCGATCGGGGCGCTCGGCATGTCGCTGGAGGGCTACGGCTGCGCGGGCGCCAGCGCCGTGCAGTACGGCCTGGCCTGCCTGGAGCTGGAGGCCGCCGACTCCGGTATCCGCTCGCTGGTCTCCGTGCAGGGGTCGCTGGCGATGTACGCGATCTGGAAGTACGGCTCCGAGGAGCTCAAGCAGCGGTGGCTGCCCGGCATGGCGGCCGGCGAGCTCATCGGCTGCTTCGGCCTGACCGAGCCCGACGTCGGCTCCGACCCCGCGGCCATGCGCACCTACGCCAAGCGCGACGGCGGCGACTGGGTGCTGAACGGCCGCAAGATGTGGATCACCAACGGTTCGGTGGCCTCCGTGGCCGTGGTCTGGGCGCAGACCGACGAGGGGATCCGCGGCTTCGCGGTGCCCACCGACACGGCCGGGTTCTCCGCGCCGGAGATCAAGCACAAGTGGTCGCTTCGGGCCTCGGTGACCAGCGAGCTCGTACTGGACGACGTACGACTGCCCGCGGACGCCGTCCTTCCGGGCGTCACGGGGCTCAAGGGTCCGCTGGGCTGCCTCAGCCACGCGCGGTACGGGATCATCTGGGGGTCCATGGGGGCGGCGCGCGCCAGTTTCGAGTCCGCGCTCGACTACGCCAGGACCCGGGAGCAGTTCGGGAAGCCGATCGGCGGCTTCCAGCTCACCCAGGCGAAACTCGCCGACATGGCCCTGGAGCTCCACAAGGGCATCCTGCTCGCCCACCACCTGGGCCGGCGCATGGACGCGGGCACCCTGCGGCCGGAGCAGATCAGCTTCGGCAAGCTCAACAACGTCCGCGAGGCCATCGAGATCTGCCGCACCGCGCGGACCATCCTCGGTGCCAACGGGATCTCCCTCGAATACCCCGTCATGCGGCACGCCACCAACCTCGAATCGGTCCTCACCTACGAGGGCACCGTCGAGATGCACCAGTTGGTGCTGGGCAAGGCGCTCACCGGGCTGGACGCCTTCCGGTGAGAGCCCTGCCTAGCTCTGGTTGAAGAAGTCGCGCGAGCGGCCGCCGGGCTCGCCGCTCACGATCTGGGTGTCGGCCGGGGTCAGCAGGAAGACCCTGGTCGCCACCCGCTCGATGGAGCCGCGGAGCCCGAAGGTCAGGCCGGCCGCGAAGTCGACCACGCGCTTCGCGTCGCCCGGGTCCATCGAGGACAGGTTCACGATGACCGGGACGCCTTCGCGGAACAGCTCGCCGATGCCCCTGGCGTCACGGAAGCCGTCCGGGGTGACCGTCGCGATCCGGCGGCCCTGCTCGACGGCCGACTCGGAGGCAACCCTGACCCGGGGGTCGGTGACCCACTGGTCGCCGGGGCCGGACACCGAGCCCTGGGGGGCCTCCGCGTAGTCGTCGTCGTAGTAACGCTCGTCGTCGCTGTCCTCCACGAGACCCAGCCAGGCACTCGCCTTGCGCACCGAACCCATGGACGCCTCCTTTCACCGCGGTCAGTTCTCTTCTCTCCGCTGCCCCTATGGTCGTCCATGATGCTGACAACGCGCCAAGTGGATAGTCGCCGCGCAGGGGTTTCGTGACGGTACTGGTGCAGAACATCCGTTGCACGGTCAAGGATCCTGGTGGCTACCGCTGCTGACTGAGTGAAAATACGACTGCCGCCTCCGTACGGGTGAGCGATGGGGGCGTACGGGTGACGTGGGCGGCTCGATACCATGCCCGTCAGGCACGCGCACGACACACGGGGGAAGCGGATTGTTCGGCATCGTCAGACCTTGCACGCACCGGCTGGGCGAACGGTTCAAGGCGGAGTGGATGGCCCATCTGTGCGGGCTGTGCCTGGCACTTCGGGGCGATCACGGACAGTTCGCCCGGATCGTCACCAACTATGACGGCCTCCTCGTCTCCGTCCTGACGGAGGCTCAGTCCGGACCGGCGCCCGGCGCCCGCCGCACCGCCGGCCCCTGCCCGCTGCGCGGCATGCGCACCGCGCCGGTGGCGAACGGCGAGGGGGCCCGGCTCGCCGCCGCCGTCTCGCTGGTCCTGGCCTCGGCGAAGGTCCGGGACCACGTGGCCGACCGCGACGGCCTGTTGGCCCGAGCCCCGATCGCCGCCGCCGCGCGCAAGGTGGCCCGGGGCTGGGACCGGGCCGGCGCCCGTACGGGGGCCTCCCTCGGCTTCGACACGGCCGTCCTCGTCGACGCGGTGGACCGGCAGGCGGGCATCGAGACCCTGGCCGGCGTTGGAACCCCCGTGCTCGTGGTGACCGAGCCCACGGAGACGGCGACGGCCGCCGCCTTCGCCCATACCGCGCGGCTGGCGGGGCGGCCCGGCAACGCCCCCGCGCTCGCCGAGGCGGGTCGCTACTTCGGGCGGCTGGCGCACCTGCTGGACGCGGTCGAGGACCAGGGCGCGGACGCCGCGGCGGGCGCCTGGAACCCGCTCACCGCCACCGGGACCACCCTCACCGAGGCCCGGCGGCTGTGCGACGACGCACTCCACGGCATCAGGCTGGCACTGCGCGAGGTCGAGTTCGCGGACGCCGGCCTCGCCCACCGGCTGCTGGTGCACGAGCTGCGCACCTCGGTGGACCGGGCCTTCGGCACCCGCTCGTGCGGGCACGGACCGACGGCGGCGGCCTCCGCCGGGCAGGGCGGCGATCCGTACGCGGGCGGCCCGTACGGCGGTGGTTCGCACAGCGGCGGCCCGTACGCGAGCGGTCCGGTCGTGGCCGGGAACCCCTACGGCGGCGATCCCCGCGGCGGCAACCCCTACGCCCCCGGCGCCCCGCCGGCGCCCGGCGGGCCGGGACTGCCGCCGCCCATGGGGCCGGGCGGCGGTGGCGGCGGTGGCGGTGGCGGCGGCCGGCCCCCGCAGAAGCCCCGGCGCGGCCTGCTCGCCGGCTGCGCGGTGGCCATCGGGCTGTTCTGCACCTGCCAGCTCTGCTGCACCGAGCACGAGGGGCCCTGGTCCCGCGAGAAGAAGAAGCCCTGGTGCGACAACTGCGACTGCGGCAACTGCAACTGTGACTGCGGCTGCGGCGACTGCTGCTGCTGTCCCTGCGACGGCTGCTGAGCCTCCATCGGATTCCACAGGTCCGGACGGCGTACTCCTGGATTCCCGTCCTGACCCGCGTGGAAGGGTTGAGCGGCATGGACGATGACGCGCAAGACCCGCACGCCTCCTGGCGCGATTGGCACGAGCGCCGGGAGGCCACCGTGGCCGCTCCCTACGGCCCCCTGGCACTGATCGGCACGCACTGGCTCGCCGACCACCCGGACGGTCGAATTCCGGCCGTTCCGGGGCACTGGCGCGCGACCGAGGACGGTGTGGCGCTGACGGCGGCCGCCGCCGACTCCCTGTCCCTGGACGGGAAACCGTTCACAGGCGACGCGGTGGTCCCGGCCGACGACACGCCTCCCTCCCACTCCCGGATCTCGGCGGGAGAACTGCGGCTCGCCGTGATCCGCCGCGAGGGGGAGTGGGCGGTGCGCGTCTTCGACCCCGGCTCACCCGCCCGCAGAGCCTACGCGGGCATGGAAGCCAGCCCCTACGACCCGGCCTTCGCGCTGCCCGGACGCTTCCGGCGGTACGCGCAGGACCGGACGGTCCAGGTGGAGAACGCCGACGGCCGCGCGCGCGGCCTCGACCTCGGCGGTGAGCTCAGCTTCCCGTTCGAGGGGACGGAGCACACCCTCCAGGTCGCCTTCGACGAGGACGACGGCAGCCTCTGGGCCGTCTTCGGCGATGCGACGGGCGGCCGCTCCAGCTACCGGTTCCGATTCCTGCGCCCCGGCGCGCCGGGGCCGGACGGCTCCGTCGTCGTGGACTTCAACCGGTCCCTGCTGCCGCCCTGCGCCTTCGCCGACCACTTCATCTGTCCTTTCCCGCCGCCCGGGAACATGCTGCCCTTCGAGGTCGCGGCCGGCGAGCGGCGGCTGAAAGGCGCCCTTGCGACCGGTATCTGACGCCCCCACACTCCCGAGAGTGCTTGTCAGGGTCACGGCATAAATTATGTGCTTCCCGTGTCCCCGACTGCGCCTCACGGGCTCCGGCACCCCCACGATCGCCGGGCCCCCAACCTTCCCGGAGGACGAGAAGTGAGGAACAAGAGCATCACCCGTACCCGGCTGCTCGCGATGGCCACCGGCCTGGCCGCCGCAGCCGCCCTCGCCGCCCCCGCCGTCGCGAACGCCGACGGCCAGGACGACGGTTTCAGCGCCGCCCGACTCGCCTCGGCCGGAGCATCCGTCCTGCGCGCCGACGTCGCAGGAACCGCCTGGCACACCGACCCCGCCACCGGGACCCTCGTGGTCACGGCCGACAGCACCGTCTCCACCGCCGACCTCAACAGAATCAAGCGCGAGGCCGGAGCCGACGCCGGCGCCCTGCGCATCGAGCGGACGCCGGGCAAGCTGACCAAGCTGGCCTCGGGCGGCGACGCCATCTACGCGTCGAGCTGGCGCTGCTCGCTCGGCTTCAACGTGCGCAGCGGCAGCAACTACTACGCCCTCACCGCCGGGCACTGCACCGACGGCGCCACGACCTGGTGGACCAACTCCGCCCGCACCAACGTGCTCGGGTCCACCGTCGGCTCCAGCTTCCCGAACAACGACTACGGCCTGGTCAAGTACGCCAGCAACAGCCCGGTCCCGCCGGGCACCGTCGGCGGCCAGGACATCACCAGCGCGGTCAACGCCACCGTCAACATGTCCGTGACCCGCCGCGGCTCCACCACCGGAACCCACAGCGGGCGTGTCACCGGCCTCAACGCCACCGTCAACTACGGCGGCGGCGATGTCGTCTACGGCATGATCCGCACCAATGTGTGCGCCGAGCCCGGCGACAGCGGCGGCCCGCTCTACTCGGGCACCCGCGCGGTCGGCCTGACCTCCGGCGGCAGCGGCAACTGCTCCTCGGGCGGCACCACGTACTTCCAGCCCGTGGTGGAGGCCCTGAACACCTACGGAGTCAGCGTCTACTGACGGTGACCCGTGCGCCCCCGACGCACTCTGGACGTCCTTCCGCCTTCTGGGAGGATGTCCAGGGTGGCGCCGTCCACGGGGGAGGCAGGTTCCGTATGAAGCGCATCGGCGTGACCGGGCACCGGTCCATTCCGGACCGGCTGCTCGGTCATGTGGAGAGCGGCCTGAGGGCCGTGTTCGGCTCCCACGAGGGCCCGCTGGAGGCGTTCTCCAGCCTCGCAGCGGGAGCCGACCAGCTGTTCGCCGCCGTCGCCCTGGAGCACGGGGCGGACCTGACCGTCGTCATCCCCAGCGGTGACTACGAGGAGTCCTTCGAGGACGCCGGCGCCCTGGCCGGCTACCGGCAACTCAGGCACCGGGCCGCCCAGGAGGTCCGGATGGACTTCCCGCACTCCACGGACGAGGCCTACTACGCGGCCGGTACGTTCATCGCCGGCTCCTGCGACCGGCTCGTCGCCGTCTGGGACGGCCTTCCGGCGCGCGGGCACGGCGGCACCGCCGAGATCGTCGCCTACGCGCGGGCGCTCGGGAAGCCCGTCACCGTCATCTGGCGCGAGGGCGTGACCCGGGACTGAGCCGGCCGGCCCCGCGCCCCACCCCGCGCCCCACCCCCCGCCGGGACCGCCTCAACTGCTGTGCCGCGCCAGCCAGTCCGTGTGCTGCGGAGAGACGTACCGCTCGGTCTCGTACACCGCGGACGGCCACTGGGACTCGGTGATCGTCGTCTGCATCACCACCATCATCGCCGCCAGGTCCTGCTCGATCAGGGTGTGCGCCTCGATCAGCGGATGGTGGCGGCGCACCTCGTTCCAGGCGATCCCGGCCGCGGCCGCCGTGCTGAGCAGCCCGGTCAGCCGCGCCCCCGGACCCGACCCGAAGGCCTCCAGCAGCGCGAACAGCAGCGCCAGGCAGGTCAGCAGCACGATCGTCCACGACCACACGGCGGTGGCCCGCCGGGACACCTCCGTCCGGCGGCGGTACCAGTTGCGCTGCTCGATCAGCCGGTCCCGGACGTACGTCTCACGCCGCACCCGGTAGTCCATGCCGCGCAGCCGCTGCATCGCGCCGGTGATCTCCCCGCCCTGCGGCACGGCCCCGGAGGCCCGCGGATCCTCCCAGCCCATCTTGCGGAGCTCGTCCAGACCCGCCTCCAGCCGGGTCCGGTACGTGGCCTCCGCGTCGCCGCCGTCCTTGCCGAACGGAGCCCCGTGCACGGCGTACCGCCAGGCCAGGGACTTGATGAACTCCGCCGCGCTGCGGTTGAGCTGCCACTGCGGGCGGGCCCGGCGGCGGGACGCACGCAGGCCCACCGCCAGCACGCCGGCGTACCCGAGCACGCTCAGCAGGCCGAACACGCGCAGCGAACCCACCTCGGGGCCCGGGGGCAGGGCGGCCGCCGCGGCCGCCGTGACGAGCAGCGCCAACTGGGCGCGGGTGGCCTGCGTCGACTCCCGCTGCCGGGTGATCGCCGCCTGGTCGGTGTGGTGGAAGAGGGTTGGCAGGTCCTCGTGTCGAAAGGTCATGCTGTCGGTCACAGCGCCCCCTGCTGTCGGGCCCGGTCGGGTGGCGGGGCGGGGGGGGCCGGGGGCCCCCCCCCCCCCCGGGGGCAGACACCGCGCGCCGGTACACGACGCCGG
>NZ_JBHXRU010000147.1:0-10864 GCF_042716255.1 Streptomyces sp. NPDC058662
CTTCCGATGGGCGCGCGGCACGGGGCGATCTCGAGCCACGGCGCCCCGTAGCGGGGCCGGGGGGCGGCGGGGCCGGCGGGGCGTGTGGGGGGGTCGCGGCGGCCCCGGCCCCTCTCGCCGTATCCGCAGGGCGTACGCGCGGGGCGTACCTGCGCGCCGTACCCGCGGGGCTGCCCGCGGGATCGGCGGGGCCGCCCGCGCCCGAGTCCGTACGCGGCTCAGCCCGCGGCGGCGACGGGCCCAGCCCCCGGGACCTGGCGCAGTTCGGCGGACCTGCGCCGCATCCGGGCCAGCACCACCCGGCGCTCGGCGGCGGTGAGCCCGCCCCAGACGCCGTACGGCTCGGGCTGGAGCAGTGCGTGCTCCCGGCAGGCGACCATCACCGGGCAGCGGGCGCAGACGCGCTTGGCGGCCTCCTCGCGGGAGAGCCGGGCCGCGGTGGGCTCCTTGGAGGGGGCGAAGAACAGGCCCGCCTCGTCGCGGCGGCACACCGCCTCCGCGTGCCAGGGGCCGTCCTCTTCCCTCGCCGGCACCCGCGGCTTCGGCACGGCGGCCGAGCGCCCCTGAAGACTCTTGGCGGCGGCTACCTGCAGGGACTGATGCGGCGGATGCGGCACGGTCTACTCCTGACGACGTATACGCGAGCGAGAGACGATGCACCAGTCCCTACCCGGCTGCGCCCGGCCCTAAGCCACGCCGCCGGGCGCGCGGGCCGCGCCGCGCGGAGTTCGACCGAAACACGTCGCTGCGCGCCGCCGCGTCCGGGCCGGAACACCCGTACGGAGGGTGGCGGCGCGCCCACCGGCTGACGGCGCCTACCGCTGGGACGGGCTCAGCGCTGGGACCGCTCGCGGAGCGTGCGGGCGAGGTCGACCAGGCGTGCGCCTCGCTTGGAGCGCGCCTCGATGTTGCCGAGCAGCGCGAAGCCCCGCACGATCACCACCGGGGCCTGCGGGTCGGTCTCGCCCTTGCTCTCACCGCTCACCTCGAAGTTGCCGAGCACCCCGCTGCCGTAGCCGCGCAGAGTGACGTTCTCCGGGACCACGATGTCGACATTGCCGAGGACGCAGGTCACGTTGATCTCGGTGACCTGCTGCTCGAAGACCGCCTGGGTGAGGTCGATGGCGATGTCGCCCATGACCGAGACCGCGCGGGTGTGCGCGCCGGGCCGCCAGCGGCCCTTGCGGGCGGAGCTGCTGCACACGGCGACGACCGTCTCCTGGTAATCGCCGGGGCCCGCCGGGGCTCCGTCGGCCGGGTGGGCGGCCGGGACGCGGGCGCCGTCGGGCACGGGCAGGTCCCGTACGAGCCCTTCCAGCTCGCCGACCGTCTTGAGGGCGTACAGCGAGTCGAGGCGCTCGGAGTGCTCCCCGGTGGTCAGCCGGCCCTCGGCGACGGCGTCGCCGAGGATCCGCGCGAACCGGTCCCGGTCGGCGTCGGAGGCGCGCAGGTCGGCGGGGGCGGGGGCGGCACGGTGCTTTTCCAGGTCCACGGACCCCAGCATAGCGAAACACGATAGATCGCGATACTGCCGAGTGAGCCTTACCTCACAGACACGGGCGCACCGGGAGGTCCTACGCTGGTGGACGCGCTGCCAATTGGTCGTCAGTGCTGTCTGCCGAGTGAGGAATGACTGCCGTCATGCCAGAGTTTGCGTACACCGACCTGCTGCCCCTGGGCGAGGACACCACCCCGTACCGCCTGGTGACCGCCGAGGGCGTGTCCACCGTCGAGGCGGACGGCCGTACGTTCCTCAAGGTCGAGCCGGAGGCGCTGCGCAAGCTCGCCGAGGAGGCCGTCCACGACATCCAGCACTTCCTGCGCCCGGCCCACCTCGCCCAGCTGCGCCGCATCATCGACGACCCCGAGGCTTCCGCGAACGACAAGTTCGTGGCCCTGGACCTGCTGAAGAACGCGAACATCGCGGCGGCCGGCGTCCTCCCGATGTGCCAGGACACGGGTACGGCGATCGTGATGGGCAAGCGCGGCCAGAACGTGCTCACCGAGGGCGGCGACGAGGCGGCCCTCTCGCGCGGCATCTTCGACGCCTACACGCGGCTGAACCTGCGCTACTCGCAGATGGCCCCGCTCACCATGTGGGAGGAGAAGAACACCGGCTCGAACCTGCCCGCGCAGATCGAGCTGTACGCGACCGACGGCGGCGCGTACAAGTTCCTCTTCATGGCCAAGGGCGGCGGCTCGGCCAACAAGTCCTTCCTCTACCAGGAGACCAAGGCGGTCCTCAACGAGGCCTCCATGATGAAGTTCCTGGAGGAGAAGATCCGCTCGCTGGGGACGGCGGCCTGCCCGCCCTACCACCTGGCGATCGTCGTCGGCGGCACCTCGGCAGAGCACGCGCTCAAGACCGCGAAGTACGCTTCGGCGCACTACCTGGACGAGCTGCCGCGCGAGGGCTCGCCGCTGGGCCACGGCTTCCGCGACGAGGCCCTGGAGCAGCAGGTCTTCGAGCTGACCCAGCGGATCGGCATCGGCGCGCAGTTCGGCGGCAAGTACTTCTGCCACGACGTCCGCGTCGTCCGCCTCCCGCGCCACGGCGCCTCGCTGCCCGTCGCCATCGCCGTGTCCTGCTCGGCGGACCGCCAGGCCACCGCGAAGATCACCGCCGAGGGCGTCTTCCTGGAGCAGCTGGAGACCGATCCGGCGCGCTTCCTGCCGGAGACCACCGACTCGCACCTGGACGAGTCCGCCGGCGTCGTCTCCGTCGACCTGAACCAGCCGATGGACGAGATCCTGGCGACGCTGACGAAGCACCCGGTCAAGACCCGGCTCTCGCTGACCGGCCCGCTGGTCGTGGCGCGCGACATCGCGCACGCCAAGATCAAGGAGCTGCTGGACTCCGGTGCGCCGATGCCGCAGTACCTGAAGGACCACCCGGTGTACTACGCCGGTCCCGCGAAGACACCCGAGGGCTACGCGTCCGGCTCGTTCGGCCCGACCACGGCCGGCCGCATGGACAGCTACGTCGAGCAGTTCCAGGCGGCGGGCGGGTCCAAGGTGATGCTGGCCAAGGGCAACCGCTCGCAGCAGGTGACGGACGCCTGCGGCACGCACGGCGGCTTCTACCTGGGCTCGATCGGCGGCCCGGCGGCCCGGCTGGCGCAGGACTGCATCAAGAAGGTCGAGGTCCTGGAGTACGAGGAGCTCGGCATGGAGGCGGTCTGGAAGATCGAGGTCGAGGACTTCCCGGCGTTCATCGTCGTGGACGACAAGGGCAACGACTTCTTCCAGAACCCGGCCCCGGAGCCGACCTTCACCCACATCCCGGTGCGCGGCCCGGGTCTGTAGCACCGGGCCTCCAGCAGGCGTGCGGCGCGGCCCCTCCGGCACGGCGGGGCCGCCCTGCCGGGAAGGGCGCCCCGCGGCGGTTAACGTCGGGGACACGGGCACGCGCCCGCCCGTTCACCCCGGTTCGCGAGGATCCCCCGTATGACTGCGACGACCTCCCTCCGTGCCGGCCGCCCCGTGCGGGTGGTCGCCCACCGAGGGGCCTCACACGAGCACCCCGAGCACACCGCCGCCGCGTACCGGCAGGCCGTCGAGGACGGCGCCGACGCGCTGGAGTGCGACGTCCGGCTGACCGCCGACCACAAGCTGGTCTGCGTGCACGACCGGCGGGTCGAGCGGACCTCCGACGGGCGGGGCCCGGTCTCCGCGATGACGTACGAGGAGCTGCTCGCCCTCGACTTCGGGTCCTGGAAGGGCGACGGGCACGCCGGTGCGCGGGTGCTGCTCTTCGAGGATCTGCTGCGGGAGGTACTGGCCGCGCCGCGGCCGGTCGGGCTCGCCGTCGAGACCAAGCACCCGACCCGCGCGGGCGGCCGACTGGAGGTCGAACTGGTGCGGATGTTGCGGGAGTACGGCCTGGCGGACGGGGCGTCGGGCCTCGTCGAGGTGATGAGCTTCTCCCGCGGCGCCCTGACCCGGACGCACCGGCTCGCGCCCGGACTGCCCACGGTGTACCTCGTCGAGCGCAGGATCCGCGCGCCGCGCCCCCCGTTCGCGACCCACGCGGGCCCGGGCATCGACCTGGTCCGGCGGGACCCGGGACTGGTGGGGCGGCTGAGGGCCCAGGGACTGTCCGTACGGGTGTGGACCGTGGACGAGCCCGAGGACGTGGAGCTGTGCGTGCGGCTCGGGGTGGACACCCTGATCACCAACCGGCCGCGGGACGTACGGAAACTGCTGCGCGACATGTGACACCCGGCCGGGGTGCGCCGGCCGGGTGCGGGGGGTCGGTGGGGGTCGGGGGGCGAAGGCGGCGTCGGTGGGGGTCGGTGGCGGACCGGTCAGGACCGGGCGGAGCGTGCGGTCACACGAAGTGCGGTCACACGAAGCGCTGCTGTGCGGACCCGTCGCAGGCCCGCAGGCGCAGCGGTTCACGGGCGGCGGCGACCGTCAGGCACATGCCCGGCGCGGCCGAGGGCCGCAGGGTGGCGCCGTCGCGGACGAACTTCTGGTTCGCGCCGCCGTGGCAGTTCCAGAGGACGAGCCCGGTGCCGGCGCCGTAGCTGCCGCCGGGGACGTCGAGGCAGCGGTCGTGGGTCAGCTCGATGTGGACGGACGAGCGGGCCGGGTCGTACCACCACCCCTGGTTGCGGCCGCCGTGGCAGTCCCAGCCCGCCACCTTGGTCCCGTTGGCGCTGGAGCCGCCGACGGCGTCGAGGCAGTTGCCGGTCGCGGCGTTCTTGAGGGGCCGGTACAGGTCGTCCCAGGCCCCGGCCTGCAGGACGGGGGTGCCGGTGCCGGCGGGGTCGGCGCAGGAGGCCTCGCGCAGGCCCGAGCCGTAGAACTGGGTCAGGCAGGACGCGAAGGCGCCGTGGCCGCGGTAGTTGGGGTGGAAGGACTGGCGGGCGGTGTTCTCGTCCCACGGGAAGTGGTCCCCGAGGTCCAGGTAGAGGCCCCGCGCCCAGGGGTCCTCCATGCACACCTCGTGGCCGTGGAAGAGCCGCGAGTTGTCCAGGTAGAGGGCGCCGGAGTTGCGGGCGGCCTCGCGCATGCCCTTCTCGAAAGCGGGTACCGCGTGGTTGCGGCCCCAGGTGGCGTCGGAGTCGTAGCCGGCGCACCCGCCGGGGAGCTTGCCGGGGAAGTTCGGGTTGTCGTGGAAGTCGGGGCCGATAGGGCTGGGGTAGCCCATCAGGACGAGCTTGTAGTCGGAGTCGGCGTAGCCGGCGCCGCGCATGACCGCCTTGAGGTCCGCGACGGTGGCCTCCACCTTGGGCCGCAGGCCGTCGACGCGCGCCTGCCAGCCGGGGGCGTACACGGGCTCGCAGGTCCCCTGGATGAGGATCCAGCGGGTCACGCAGTCGGTCATGACGGGACCGAACTGCAGGTCGTCGTTGGCCCCGGCGACGAGAAGCACCATCTTGATCTTCGTGTTGCGGGCCTTCACGGCCAGGCTGTCGCTCTGCACCAGCTCGTCGGCGTACTGCTGTGCGCCGCCGATCCTGATGTTGCCGGTGTACGCGCCGGAGCAGGCGGCGTTGAAGGTCAGGTCGGCCTGGATGCCGGTGCGGTGGATCGCGGTGTCCGGCGAGCGGTGGCACTGGTTGGTCGGCGTGTTGGTCGCGGGGTCGTAGGCGCCGATCCCCTCGCCCGAGATCTCGCTGTCGCCGAGCGAGATCAGGCCGGTCCTGCGCTCGTTCATCGGACGGACGGCGGAGTCGCCGTAGATCTTGACGGCCTCCGCCGCCCGAATCGCCTCCAGTTCGGGCGGGAGAGGGGTGACGGCCGCGGCGGGAGCGGCCTGGGCCATGGGGGTGACGGCGATGACGCCCCCGAGGGCGGCCGCCCACACCGCGACCGCGGCGAAGGTAGATCTGAGCCTGGGGCTCGTGCCTGCACGTGCCATGTGCGCCTCCCCGGATGTCCAGTGTTACCACCGGTATTTACTGGCCAGTACGGGACTTGGGAACACTTCGAACAAGACAATTGCTCAACTTTTTGAGGAGGCCCCCACCATGACGAACCATCAACAGGCCGACACATACCGGACCGAGCACGACTCCATGGGCGACGTACAGGTCCCCCTGCATGCCAAATGGCGTGCTCAGACCCAGCGGGCGGTGGAGAACTTCCCCATCTCCGGGCAGCGCCTGGAGTCCGCCCACATCCAGGCGCTCGCCCGGATCAAGGCCGCCGCCGCCGTGGTGAACGCCCGCCTGGGGGTACTGGACCAGGACGTCGCCGACGCGGTCGCGTCGGCCGCCGCCGAGGTCGCCGAGGGCCGCTGGGACGACCACTTCCCGGTGGACGTCTTCCAGACCGGGTCGGGGACCTCCTCCAACATGAACGCCAACGAGGTGATCGCCACCCTGGCCACCGAACGGCTCGGCCGGGAGGTCCACCCCAACGACCATGTCAACGCCTCGCAGAGCTCCAACGACGTCTTCCCCTCCTCCATCCACATCGCCGCCACCGCCGCCGTCACCGGCGAGCTGATCCCCGCGCTGGAGCACCTGGCCGCCGCGATGGACCGCAAGTCCGCCGAGTTCGCGCAGGTCGTCAAGGCCGGCCGCACCCATCTGATGGACGCCACACCGGTCACCCTGGGCCAGGAGTTCGGCGGGTACGCGGTCCAGATCTCCTACGGCGTCGAGCGGCTGCGCGCGGCCCTGCCGCGGCTCGCCGAGCTCCCGCTGGGCGGCACCGCGGTGGGCACCGGGATCAACACCCCGCCCGGCTTCTCCGCGGCGGTGATCGCCGAGGTGGCGCGGGCCACCGGGCTGCCGCTGACCGAGGCCCGCAACCACTTCGAGGCGCAGGGGGCGCGGGACGCCCTGGTCGAAACCTCGGGCATGCTCCGTACGGTCGCGGTCTCGCTCACGAAGATCTGCAACGACCTGCGCTGGATGGCCTCCGGCCCGCGCACAGGATTGGCCGAAATCAACCTCCCGGATCTCCAGCCGGGCTCCTCGATCATGCCCGGGAAGGTCAATCCGGTCGTCCCGGAGGCCGTTCTGATGGTCGCCGCGCAGGTGATGGGGAACGACGCCGCCGTCGCCGTGGCGGGCGCGGCCGGCAATTTCGAGCTCAACGTGATGCTCCCGGTGATGGCCCGCAACCTCCTGGAGTCGATCCGGCTGCTCGGAAGCGCGAGCCGGCTGCTCGCCGACCGCACGGTCGACGGGATCACCGCCAACACCGCGCGGGCCAGGGAGTACGCCGAGTCCTCGCCCTCGGTCGTGACTCCACTCAACCGCTACATCGGCTACGAGGAGGCCGCCAAGGTCGCCAAGAAGGCCCTCGCGGAACAGAAGACGATCAGGGAGGTGGTGCTGGAGTCCGGCTATGTGGAGCGCGGCGCCCTCACCCTGGAGCAGTTGGACGAGGCGCTGGACGTGCTGCGCATGACGCATCCCTGACCCACCGCGCAAGGCCCGCCCGCGGGGGCCGGATCCGGTCGAATCCCGTCCCCGCGGACCTCTGTGACCTGCACGGCAGCGGGGGTACCAGCACCGCGCCTAAGATCTGCGCATGACAGGTGATTTCCGGCCCGGAGCCGATGCGGGGCGCGGCGGCGCGCGGAGTCCGCGCTGGGCTCCGGGGGACCAGATCCTCTGGCGCTACCGCGACCACGCCCCCGGGCTGGGGGGCCCGGTGCACATCTGCCGCCCCGTGACGGTGGTACGGGACAGCGACGAGCTGCTGGCCGTCTGGATGGCCCCCGGCACCGAGTGCGTCAAGCCGGTGCTCACCGACGGGACGCCCGTCCACGCGGAGCCGCTCGCCACCCGGTACACCGCGCCGCGCACCACCGTACGCTCGCGCTGGTTCGGCGCGGGGGTGCTCAAGCTGGCCCGCCCCGGGGAGCCGTGGTCGGTGTGGCTGTTCTGGGACCGGGGCTGGCGCTTCAAGAACTGGTACGTGAACCTGGAGCAGCCGCGCGCGCGGTGGTCGGGCGGGGTCGACTCCGAGGACCACTTCCTCGACATCGCCGTCCATCCGGACCGCAGCTGGAAGTGGCTGGACGAGGACGAGTTCGCGCAGGCGCAGCGCGTCGGGCTGATGGATCCCGGCCAGGCGCGCCGGGTGCGGGCCGCCGGGCGGGCCGCGGTGGACGTGATCAAGGCCTGGGGTGCGCCCTTCTCCGACGGCTGGCAGGACTGGCGGCCCGATCCGGCCTGGACGGTCCCGGTCCTGCCGGAGGACTGGGACCGCACCCCGGCGCATATGACCTCATGAGACCCTTGATGCGCCCCCGGGGTGCAAACGTAGGATCGTCCTCCGCGAGGCTGTGCGCGCGGAACGGCGGGGCCGGGCAGTACCTGCGCAAGTGTCGCGCCGTACGCGGGACTTGACCCGAGGTCGACACGCAGAGCGGAGAGGTAACGAGGGGGACCCGGAATGTGGGGCGATGGTGCCCCGGCCGCTGAGCGGGTATACCGCGACTGACCGAGTTGTGTGCAGCGCACATCGAGCGCAAACGGACGGAATTCCACGCGTGACGGAGTACCCCACCTCTCAGGAGGGCCCGCAGCCTGCCGCGGCCACCGCGACCCCGGCCCCGGGCGGGTCCGCCATGGCCGCCCCCGGAGGGGCCGAGCACGTCGTCTCCGGCGGGACCCAGCCCGTCGCCTCCGGGGCGGGTACCGACGAGCCCGGCCACGGCAAGGCTCCCGTCCCGGCGGTGGAGGCCACCCGTCCGGAGGTCCCGGCGGCCCGCCAGGCGTCCGCCGGCCACCAGGAGCCCGCGCGCGGCCTGCCGGGCGGCGGCGCCCGGCACGGCGGCGAGGCGGCCGCACCCCAGGGCGCGGGCCGGGCAGCGCCCCTGGGCACGGGCCCGCACGGAGCGGGCGCCGACCCGGCGGCCGGCCGCGACGCGCAGGCGGCGCACCGCGTCGCCGCCGGCGCGGAAGACGGCCGGGACGCGGCCCATCCCGTCGCGGGCGAACGCCACGGGGGCGGCGCGGCGGTACCGGGCGGCGGCGCCGCCGGGGACACCTCGGCGCGGCGCGAGGGGGACCGGCTGCGGTTCGTGGGCGCCGCCACGCGGCGGATCGCCCGCGGCATCGACCTCGACGAGATCGTGCTCGGCCTGTGCCGGGCCACCGTGCCGACCTTCTCGGACGCGATCCTCGTCTACCTCCGCGACCCGCTCCCGGTCGGCGACGAACGCCCCGTGGGCCCGGTCGTCTTAAGGCTGCGCCGCACCGACCGGCTCCGTCCGATCGACGACCTCGGCGACGCCGCGCTCAGCGGCGCCCTCGGCGCGGGCCTGGACCTCGCCGGGGCCGCGGGGGCCACCGGCGAACTCGACTTCAGCCAGCTGCCGCTGGTCGGACCGCAGGGCGACCTGCCCGCGGCCGAGCTGTGCGAGATCCGGCCCGGCGGCGCGCTCGCCGAGGTACTGCGCGGCGTACGGCCCGTGTTCGGGTCCTCCGCGGCGGCCAAGGCCGCGCTGCCCGAGCTGCTGGGCGCGGACCACCCGCTGCCGCGCGGCAACCGGGCCGTCCTCGCGCCGCTGCGCGGCCGGCGGCGGGTGATCGGGGCGGCCGTGTTCCTGCGCAGCCCCGAGCGGCCCGCCTTCGAGCAGAACGACCTCCTGGTCGCCGCCCAGCTGGCCACCCACACGGCACTGGGCATCGACAAGGCGGTGCTGTACGGCCGCGAGGCGTACATCGCCGACGAGCTCCAGCGCACCATGCTGCCCGACAGCCTCCCCCAGCCCACGGGCGTGCGGCTGGCCTCCCGCTACCTGCCCGCCGCCGAAACGGCGCGGGTCGGCGGCGACTGGTACGACGCCATACCCCTGCCCGGCAGCCGGGTCGCGCTCGTCGTCGGCGACGTGATGGGCCACTCCATGACCTCCGCCGCGATCATGGGGCAGCTGCGCACCACGGCGCAGACCCTCGCGCAGCTGGACCTGCCGCCCGCCGAGGTGCTGCACCACCTGGACGAGCAGGCGCAGCGCCTGGGCTCCGACCGCATGGCCACATGCCTGTACGCGGTCTACGACCCCGTCTCGCACCGGATCACCATCGCGAACGCCGGCCACCCGCCGCCGGTGCTGCTGCACCTGGGGGGCCGCGCCGAGGTGCTCCGCGTGCCGCCGGGCGCCCCCATCGGGGTCGGCGGTGTGGACTTCGAGGCCGTCGAGCTGGACGCCCCCGCCGGAGCCACCCTGCTGCTGTACACGGACGGCCTGGTGGAGTCGCGGCTGCGGGACGTGTGGACCGGCATCGAGCAGCTCCGCGAACGGTTGGCCACCACCGCCCAGTTGACCGGCCTGGACCACCCGCCGCCGCTGGAGGCGCTGTGCGACGACGTCCTCGACATGCTCGGTCCGGGTGACCGGGACGACGACATCGCGCTGCTCGCGGCCCGCTTCGACGGAATCGCGCCCAGCGACGTCGCGTACTGGTTCCTGGACCCGGAGGAGACCGCTCCGGGCCGGGCCCGCCGGTTCGCCCGCCGGGCGCTGAGCCGCTGGGGCCTGGAGGAGCTGAGCGACTCGCTGGAGCTGCTGGTCAGCGAGGTGGTCACCAATGCCGTCCGGTACGCGGAACGTCCCGTGACCCTGCGGCTGCTGCGCACGGACGTCCTGCGGTGCGAGGTCGGCGACGACTCCCCGCAGCTCCCCCGCCAGCGCCGGGCGCGCGACACCGACGAGGGCGGCCGGGGCCTGTTCCTGGTCAACCGGGTGGCCCGCCGCTGGGGCGCGACCCGGCTGAGCAGCGGCAAAGTGGTCTGGTTCGAGCTCGCGTTGCCGCCGGGCCAGGACCGCCGCTGACCGGCCGGTCGTCGGCGCGGCCCTCCCGCGCCCGCCGGGCGGGGGCGACGCCCCTCGTACGGAAGAACGCCGCCCCGCCGCTCGGACGCGGCGGGGCGGCGTCGTCATCTGTGC
>NZ_JBHXRU010000148.1:0-10658 GCF_042716255.1 Streptomyces sp. NPDC058662
GTCCCGGTGAGCGGGCGCATTCGGTGAGTACGGGGCCGACATGCGACGATGAGCGGCATGTCGCAGCCGCCCCCCAACCGGAGTTCGACGCCGCCGCCCGCGCGTCCGGACGCTTCCATGTCGCTGCTGACGGACGCGATGGACCACAGCCTCGACGAGGGGTACGCGGAGGCCGCGGCCCGGCGCGAGGCGCAGGGCACGGTAGGGCTGCCGCGCACCCTCAAGGCCAAGCTGGCGCTCGCCGCCGGCCTCGTGCTCGCGGCCATGGTCGTGACGCTGGGCGCCGCCGAGGCGCGGCTGGCCGCGCCGGTACTGGCCAAGGAGCGCGAGGAGCTGATCGACCGGGTGGACCGGGCGGACGAGCGGGCGGACGGTCTGGAGCGGAGTATCGAAGGGCTCCGGACGGACGTCGTCGAGCGGCAGCGGGCGGCGCTCAAGCACCCCGGCGGCGGGCAGGGCGAACTCGTGGCACTGCTGTCCGGTGCCACGGAGGTGACGGGCCCCGGGGTCAAGCTGGTGGTGGACGACGCGAAGGGCGCCTCCTCGGCAGGCGGCGGCCCGCGTGAGAGCGCCGGCTTCTCGGACACCGGGCGGCTCCGCGACCGCGATATGCAGAAGATCGTCAACGGGCTGTGGCAGTCCGGCGCCGAGGCCGTGTCCATCAACGGGCAGCGGCTGACGGCGCTGTCGGCGATCCGGGCGGCGGGTGACGCGATACTGGTCGACAACAGGCCGCTCGTGCCGCCGTACGAAGTGCTGGCGGTGGGGGACAGGAAGCGGCTCGGCCCGGCGTTCCAGGACTCGGCCGACGGCCAGTACCTGCACGTGCTGCAGGAGAACTACGGGATCCGCTCCACCCTGTCCGCGATGGACGAGGTGCGCCTTCCGGCCGCGTCGAGCCTGACCGTACGTACGGCTACAGCAGCAGAGCAGCAGAAGGGTGCATCGTGATCGCGGTACTGGGCCTCGTGGCCGGAGTGGTGGCCGGACTTCTGGTCCGGCCCGAGGTGCCGGCCGTGGTGGAGCCTTATCTGCCGATCGCCGTGGTGGCGGCGCTGGACGCGGTGTTCGGAGGGTTGCGCGCGATGCTCGACGGCATCTTCGACGACAAGGTCTTCGTCGTGTCGTTCCTGTCGAACGTGGTGGTGGCCGCGCTGATCGTCTTCCTCGGCGACAAGTTGGGCGTCGGCTCGCAGCTGTCCACGGGCGTGGTCGTGGTCCTCGGCATCCGGATCTTCTCCAATGCCGCGGCCATCCGTCGGCACGTGTTCCGGGCGTGAGGCCGATGAGTACGAACGAGAACCCGCCCGAGGAGCCCGGCGGCGCGGGTGTGCCGCCTGCGGGAAGCCCGCAGCACGGTGAGCCGCCGGCACGGCCGGTACGGCCCGCGCAGCCGCAGGAGCCCGAGGAGACGGGCCGCCGGCGCCTCGCCGCCGGGCTGTGGCCGCCGAGGGCCAGCCGGGCGCAACTGATCGTCGCGCTGCTGCTGTTCGTCCTCGGTCTGGGGTTGGCGATCCAGGTGCGGTCCACCAGCGACTCCAGCGCGCTGCGCGGGGCCCGCCAGGAGGACCTCGTACGGATCCTCGACGAGCTGGACGGGCGTACCCAGCGCCTGGAGGACGAGAAGCAGCGGCTGGAGGACCAGCGCAGGGAGCTGGAGAGCAGCTCCAACCAGGCCGAGGAGGCCCGCAAGCAGACGGTGGAGAAGGAGCGCCAACTCGGCATCCTGGCGGGTACGGTGGCAGCTGAGGGGCCGGGCATCACGCTCAGGATCAGCGACCCCACGGGCCAGGTGCAGTCGGACCAGCTGCTGGACACGCTCCAGGAGCTGAGAGCGGCCGGGGCCGAGGCGATCCAGATCAACGGCGTGCGCGTGGTGGCGGGCTCGTACTTCTCGGACGAGGACGGCGGGGTCGGGATCGACGGTAAGAAGATCACACAGCCCTACGAGTTCAAGGTCATCGGCAAGCCCCAGGATCTGGAGCCGGCGCTCAACATTCCCGGAGGCGTCGTGCAGACCCTGGAGAAGGAGCAGGCCGCTGTCGCCGTCACACGGTCGGCGAAGATCGTTGTGGATGCCTTGCGGGCAGCGAAGCAGCCTGACTACGCTCGGTCGTCATCGTCGTGAAGCGGAGTGAGGAGCGGGCCGGTTCACGCGGGCGGAGGCCTGCGGGGGGTCGGCGCACCGAAGTCGCGGTGCGTGGTGGAAACTGTCTGGTGGTTACGGACGTTGTGAGTATGTCCGGGTCGGCAGGTTGTGCATTCGGAGTTCGTCCTGCCCCACGGGCGGGTCTGTTTCGGTCAAGGGGAATCGCCCGTGAAGTTGTTTGAGAAGCTGTTCGGCAAGAAGAACCGCGAGGAGAGCGGTCCGGCGCGCCATCGCGCCGGGCACGGTGACGCGGAGGGGCAGGGCGACCGTCCGCTCTTCCGTGACGAGGTGTCCGGGGCAGGCGACAATTCGGGCGCTCACGGCGCGTCGGCTGTTGACCCTGCCGGTACCGGACGCATAGGTTTCGGTGAAGCATCAACCTCACGTGCGGGTGGAGGGTTTGATCCCGACCCGTATGCCACCAGTGCTTCCGCGGGGCAGCCGCGGCGCGAGGAGCCGTCCATGTCGGCCGAGCAGGTTTGCAGCAGGTGCGGACACCGCAGCGGTGCGGCGAGCCGGTTCTGCTCCAACTGCGGGGCGCCGCTGCGGGCGGGTCTGACGCCGGAGCGCGCCTCGGAGACCACGTCCACCATCTCGATCTCGGGCCTGGAGGCCTACGAGGCCGAGGTGTCCGGACAGCAGCACGTGTCGTCCTCGCTGTCCCCCGAGGCCCAGGCCGCGGTGGAAGCGCTACCGCCCGGTTCCGCCCTGCTCATCGTGCGGCGCGGCCCCAACTCGGGCAGCCGCTTCCTGCTGGACGGCGAACTGACCACGGCGGGCCGGCATCCGCAGAGCGACATCTTCCTGGACGACGTCACCGTCTCCCGGCGCCATGTCGAATTCCGCAGGAGCCAGGACGGTGGGTTCACCGTCAGTGACGTGGGCAGTCTGAACGGCACGTACGTGAACCGGGAGCCGATCGACTCCGTCGCCCTGAACAACGGCGACGAGGTGCAGATCGGCAAGTACCGGGTGGTCTTCTACGCGAGCCTGCGGGGCGTCTGACCGTCCTCCGGGCTCCGTCCGGGGGTATCCCCAAGGAAGGTCCCATGCTGCGTATCCCCACCGGCGGTGCCCCGAAGAGCGGCGCCGCCGGGACCAGCGGTCCGGGCGGGCGGCTGGTGAGCATCGGAACGGTGCTCACCACGCTGCGTGACGAGTTCCCCGACGTCACCATCTCCAAGATTCGCTTCCTGGAGGCCGAAGGGCTCGTCGAGCCCCGACGCACACCGTCCGGGTACCGCAAGTTCAGTACCGACGACGTGGACCGGCTCGCCCGCATCCTGCGGTTGCAGCGCGACCACTACCTGCCCCTGAGGGTGATCCGGGAGCAGCTCGACGCGCTGGCCCGCGGCGAGCAGATCCGTATCCCGGCGCCCTCGGCGCACCGGGACGCCGGCGGCGCGGGGGACCCGGACGGCCCCGAGGCCGTCTACGGCGAGGTCGGCCGCGAGCGGCCCACGGTGGCGCGGGTCGGCCGGGCCGAGTTGATCGCCGCGGCGGGCGTGGACGAGGTCCAGCTGGTCGAGTGGGAGTCGTACGGGCTGCTCGCCGAGCTGCCCGGGGGCGGTTTCGACGCCGAGGCCGTCACGGTGGCCCGGCTGGTGGCCGATCTGGGGCGGTTCGGGCTGGAGCCGCGGCACCTGCGTGCGATGAAGGCCGCGGCGGACCGTGAGGCGGGGCTGATCGAGCAGGTCGTGGCACCGCTGCGGCGCCACCGCAACCCGCAGACCCGGGCGCACGCGGAGGCGACCACCAGGGAGCTCTCGGGACTGTCCGTGCGGCTGCACGAGGCCTTGGTGCAGACGGCTCTCGCGGTGCGATCGCATTGACCGCGCTGGTCGCAGTGGAGCCCCGACTACCCAAACCGGCCGGGCAGGTCCTAGGGTTGCTGTGTGAATGAGCTCGACGTTGTGGGTGTCCGGGTGGAAATGCCCTCCAACCAACCGATCGTGCTCCTGCGTGAAGTGGGAGGCGATCGGTACCTCCCCATCTGGATCGGTCCAGGGGAGGCTACCGCCATCGCCTTCGCGCAGCAGGGCATGGCTCCGGCGCGACCGCTGACGCACGACCTGTTCAAGGACGTGCTGGAGGCGGTCGGCGAGGAGCTCTCCGAGGTACGGATCACGGATCTGCGGGAGGGTGTCTTCTATGCGGAGCTCGTCTTCGCCAGCGGGGTCGAGGTGAGCGCGCGGCCCTCCGACGCCATAGCGCTGGCCCTGCGCACGGGGACGCCGATCTACGGCAGTGACGGCGTGCTCGACGACGCCGGAATCGCCATTCCGGACGAGCAGGAGGACGAGGTGGAGAAATTCCGCGAGTTCCTCGACCAGATCTCTCCCGAGGACTTCGGCACCGGGCCGCAGTGACGCGCCCACCGCGCTGTCCACGGGGATCTGTCACCCCATTCGAGTAGCCTTTCCCCGTCAAGGGATACGGGAAACCACTCTCAGGGTGATTATCACTCGGCGTGCCGAGTGTGGCGATCGTTGACGCACCCCGGGTGACTGCCTACCTTCGAGGTGGGCAGGTCAAGGACGGAGGGTCGGCGTGAGGATCACGGGCGACGGTACGACCGGGGGCACCCCGGCACGGAGTGACGGTGGACCGTTCCCGCTGCACGGCGGGGCGGTGGGCTCCGCGCGCCGTCAGCCGGAGTCGACGCCGGTCGGACCGGTGGACGGCGACCCGGCGCCCGAGCAGGTCGGCTACCGCGGTCCGACCGCGTGCGCCGCGGCCGGCATCACGTACCGGCAGCTGGACTACTGGGCGCGGACCGGGCTGGTGGAGCCCAGCGTGCGCGCCGCGTACGGATCGGGGACGCAGCGGCTGTACAGCTTCCGCGACGTCGTCGTCCTCAAGATCGTCAAGCGTTTCCTGGACACCGGGGTGGCGCTGCAGAACATCCGCACGACCGTGCAGCACCTGCGCGACCGCGGATTCGCCGACCTTGACCGGATGACCCTGATGAGCGACGGCGCCACCGTGTACGAGTGCACGTCGCCCGACCAGGTCGTGAGCCTGCTCCAGGGCGGGCAGGGCGTCTTCGGGATCGCCGTCGGGGTGGTCTGGCGCGATGTGGAGAAGGCCCTGTCGCAGCTGCACGGGGAGCGGGTGGACACCGGGGCGACCGTGGTCGGCCACAACCCGACGGACGAACTGGCGGCCCGCCGCAACCGGGCGGTCTGACCACCGCCCGGACCGGCCGCGGCGAGCGGGCGGGCCGAGGGGCGCGCCCGTGGCCCCGGGCGGGCCGACGCCGATCACCACTGTCAGTGCCGTAGGGGAGCATCGGGGCTGTGAGAGCCGCGCCGACCATCCTGCACCTGGACATGGACGCCTTCTACGCCTCCGTCGAGCAGGCGTCGAAGCCGAGCCTGCGCGGCAAGGCCGTCATCGTCGGAGGTCTGGGGCCGCGCGGGGTCGTGGCCACCGCCTCGTACGAGGCCCGGCGGTTCGGTGTGCACTCGGCGATGCCGACGGCGCAGGCCCGCCGGCTCTGCCCGAACGGGGCCTACCTGGTTCCGCGCTTCAGCCTGTACCGGGCGGTCAGCGACCTCGTGATGGCCCGGTTGCGGGTGCTGTCGCCGCTGGTGGAGCCGCTCAGCCTGGACGAGGCCTTCGTGGACCTGGAGGCCGGCGGGAGGGCCTTCGACTCGGCCGGCGCCCGGGCGACGGGGGAGCGGCTGCGGGCGGACATCCGGGCGGCCACCGGGCTCAGCGCATCGGTCGGCCTGGCGGGGTCGAAGATGCTGGCCAAGGTGGCCTCCGAGGAGGCCAAGCCGGACGGCCTGCTGCTGATCCAGCCGGGGACGGAGCGGGAGCTGCTCGCGCCGATGACCGTGCGCACCCTGCCCGGCGTCGGGCCGGCCACCGGGGAGCACTTGCGCCGGGCCGGGATCACCACGGTGGGGGAGCTGGTGGAGGCGGGCGAGGACGAGCTGGTGCGGATGGTCGGGCGCTCGCACGGCGTCGGTCTGTACCGCATGGCGCTGGGGCTGGACGACCGGCCGGTGGTCGCGGAACGGGACACGAAGTCGGTGTCGGTCGAGGACACCTTCGACGTGGACCTGCACGACCGCGTGCGCATCCGTACCGAGGTGCAGCGGCTCGCGGACCGGTGCGTACGGCGGTTGCGGGAGTCCGGGCACTCCGGGCGCACCATCGTGCTCAAGGTGCGCCGGTACGACTTCTCCACGCTCACGCGCTCCGAGACGCTGCGCGGGCCCACGGACGATCCCGCCGTGGTGCGGGAGGCCGCGGCGCGGCTGCTGGAGGGAGTGGACACCACGGGCGGCGTGCGGCTGCTGGGGGTGGGGGTGACGGGGCTGGCGGACTACACGCAGGAGGACCTGTTCGCCCAGGCGTCCGCCGCCGTGCCGGATGCGCCGGACGTGCCGGATCCCGGCGGGGCGGAGGCGGGGCCCTCCGAGGGGGCCGGTGGCGGTGGGGCTCAGGAGGCGGTCACGGTCACCGCGCCGCCCGCCGGGGAGGGGGCGCCGGAGCCGGCCGCGGAGCGCAGGTGGCTCGCGGGCACCGACGTACGGCATGCGGAGCACGGGCCCGGATGGGTGCAGGGCAGCGGGGTGGGGCGGGTGACGGTGCGGTTCGAGCAGCCCGGATCGGCGCCCGGCCGGGTGCGGACCTTCCGGGTGGACGACCCCGCGCTGGAGCCGTCCGATCCGCTGCCGCTGGTGGGGGACGCGGGTCCGGCCTGACCCGGGACGCGGATCGGCCCGGTGGCGGTCAGGCTCCGTTCGCGGCGCCCTCGTCGCCGGCGAGGCGGCCGAAGTCGCGGTCGGCGGGGGAGGCCGCGGGGGACTGGTGGAACGCGGAGGGCAGGGTCACGTCCAGCCCGTAGTGGTGGTAGAGCTGCAGCTCCTGCTCCGGGGAGAGGTGGCGGCCGACGCCGAAGTCGGGGGCGTCCTTGATCAAGGAGCGGTCGAAGGGCACCCGCAGGGCCTCGCCCACCAGCTCGCTCGGCTCCAGCGGGACGAAGGCGTCCCGGCTGAACAGGCCCGTCCGGACGGCTGCCCACTCCGGGACGCCGGTGGCATCGTCGAGGTAGACCTCGTCAATTGTTCCGATCTTGGTGCCATTGCGGTCGAACGCCTTGCGGCCGATCAGGCTGCGCGGATCGATGTCGGTCTGCACGGTCCCTCCATATGGTCGCAACTCCTGCGTAATGACAACAGAAGTGCATATTGTGCAACCAGGCCACTCGGGGAGCGCCCGGAACCTCGCTGGTAGGCTGGGTGGTGGCTGTCGACCCTGTGCGGGAGAGTCCTCCGAAGAACGTGACGGAGGCGCCGAAGGAGCAAATCCTCCCCGGAATCTCTCAGGCATACGTACCGCACGGACGAGGCCACTCTGGAAAGCAGGGGCGGTGTCGGGAGCGTGTGCCGGTGCCTCTCCTCACCGACGGTGAAAGCCGGACCTGTTCAGTGGCGCTTACCCGGCATCGGCCGGGGCAGCCCTGTGCGGTCCGGTGAAACTCTCAGGTTGAGATGACAGAGGGGGAGGCCGTCCGGGTGCCCGCGCCGTGGTGCCCCTCGCAGGTCATACGACCAGGAGGCCTCCGTACATGACCGCCAACCGCATTCCGCTCTCCCAGCTGGAGCGAGGCATTCCCTTCGAGCAGCGCCACATCGGCCCGGATGCCGAGGCGCAGGCGAAGATGCTCGCCCAGGTGGGCTACGGCTCCCTGGACGAGCTCACCGCCGCCGCGGTCCCGGATGTGATCAAGACCGCCGAGGCCCTCGACCTGCCCGAGGCCCGTACCGAGGCCGAGGTGCTGGCCGAGCTGCGGTCCCTCGCCGACCGCAACCAGGTCCTCTCCTCGATGATCGGTCTCGGTTACTACGGCACCTTCACGCCGCCGGTGATCCTCCGCAACGTCATGGAGAACCCGGCCTGGTACACGGCGTACACGCCGTACCAGCCGGAGATCTCGCAGGGCCGCCTGGAGGCGCTCCTCAACTTCCAGACCGTCGTCGCCGACCTGACCGGGCTGCCCACCTCCGGCGCCTCGCTGCTCGACGAGGGCACGGCCGCCGCGGAGGCCATGTCGCTGGCCCGCCGCGTGGGCAAGGTCAAGGACGGCGTCTTCCTGATCGACGCCGACGCACTGCCGCAGACCGTCGCCGTGATCGAGACCCGCGCCGAGCCCACGGGCGTGGAGGTCGTCGTCGCGGACCTCTCGCAGGGCATCCCGGCCGAGATCGCCGAGCGCGGCGTCTTCGGCGTGCTCCTCCAGTACCCGGGCGCCTCCGGCGCCGTCCGCGACATCAAGCCGCTCATCGACGAGGCCCACGCCCTCGGCGCGATCGTCACGGTCTCGGCCGACCTGCTCGCGCTGACCCTGCTGACCTCCCCGGGCGAACTGGGCGCGGACATCGCCGTCGGCACCACGCAGCGCTTCGGTGTCCCGATGGGCTTCGGCGGCCCGCACGCCGGCTACATGGCCGTCCAGGCCAAGCACGCCCGCTCCCTCCCCGGCCGTCTCGTCGGCGTCTCGGTGGACGCGGACGGCAACAAGGCGTACCGCCTGGCCCTGCAGACCCGCGAGCAGCACATCCGCCGCGAGAAGGCCACCAGCAACATCTGCACCGCGCAGGTCCTGCTGGCCGTCATGGCCGCGATGTACGCCGTCTACCACGGCCCGGACGGCCTGCGGACGATCGCCCGCCGCACCCACCGCTACGCCGCCCTGCTCGCCGCGGGCCTGACGGCCGGCGGGGTCGAGGTCGTGCACGGCGCCTACTTCGACACGGTCACCGCCCGGGTGCCGGGCCGCGCGGCCGAGGTCGCCGCCGCCGCCCGCGAGAACGGGGTCAACCTGTTCCGCGTCGACGCCGACCACGTCTCCGCCGCCTGCGACGAGACCACCCTGCGCGCCGACATCGACGCCGTCTGGGCCGCCTTCGGCGTCTCCGCGGACATCGAGGCACTGGACGAGGCCACCGCCGACGCCCTGCCCGAGGCGCTCCTGCGCTCGGACGACTACCTGACCCACCCGGTCTTCCACCAGCACCGTTCCGAGACCGCGATGCTGCGCTACCTGCGCAAGCTGTCGGACAAGGACTACGCGCTGGACCGCGGCATGATCCCGCTGGGCTCCTGCACCATGAAGCTCAACGCGACCACCGAGATGGAGCCGGTGACCTGGCCCGAGTTCGGCCAGCTGCACCCGTTCGCGCCGGTGGACCAGGCGCAGGGGTACCTCACGCTCATCACCGAGCTGGAGGAACGTCTCTGCGAGGTGACCGGCTACGACAAGGTCTCCATCCAGCCCAACGCCGGCTCCCAGGGCGAGCTCGCCGGTCTGCTCGCCGTCCGCGCCTACCACCGGGCCAACGGCGACGAGCAGCGCACCGTCTGCCTCATCCCGTCCTCCGCGCACGGCACCAACGCCGCCAGCGCCGTGATGGCCGGCATGAAGGTCGTCGTCGTCAAGACCGCCGACGACGGCGAGGTGGACGCCGGGGACCTGCGCGCCAAGATCGAGCAGTACCGCGACGAGCTCGCCGTGCTCATGATCACCTACCCGTCCACGCACGGCGTCTTCGAGGAGCACGTCGCCGACATCTGCGCCCAGGTGCACGACGCCGGCGGCCAGGTCTATGTCGACGGCGCCAACCTGAACGCCCTGGTGGGCCTCGCGAAGCCGGGTCACTTCGGCGGCGACGTCTCGCACCTGAACCTGCACAAGACCTTCTGCATCCCGCACGGCGGAGGCGGCCCCGGCGTGGGCCCGGTCGGTGTCCGGGCCCACCTGGCCCCGTACCTGCCCAACCACCCGCTCCAGCCGACCGCCGGCCCGGAGACGGGCGTCGGCCCGATCTCGGCCGCCCCGTGGGGCTCGGCGGGCATCCTGCCGATCTCCTGGTCGTACGTGCGCCTCATGGGCGGCGAGGGCCTCAAGCGCGCCACCCAGGTGGCGGTGCTCGGTGCCAACTACATCGCCAAGCGCCTGGAGCCGCACTACCCGGTGCTCTACACCGGCCCGGGCAACCTGGTCGCGCACGAGTGCATCATCGACCTCCGCCCGCTGTCGAAGTCCACGGGCGTCAGCGTGGACGACATCGCCAAGCGCCTGATCGACTACGGCTTCCACGCGCCGACCATGTCCTTCCCGGTCGCCGGGACGCTGATGATCGAGCCGACGGAGTCCGAGGACCTCGCGGAGATCGACCGTTTCTGCGACGCGATGATCGCCATCCGCGGCGAGATCGACCGGGTCGCCGGCGGCGAGTGGCCGGCGGACGACAACCCGCTGGCCAACTCCCCGCACACCGCGGCGGCGCTGGGCGGCGAGTGGAACCACCCGTACACCCGTGACGAGGCCGTCTTCCCGGCCGGGGTCACGGCCGCCGAGAAGTACTGGCCGCCGGTGCGCCGGATCGACGGCGCCTTCGGCGACCGGAACCTGGTCTGCTCGTGCCCGCCGTATGGACACCGGGCAGGTCGACATCAACGGCGGCCGCTTCAACCCCCTCGCCCCGTTCGG
>NZ_JBHXRU010000149.1:0-7825 GCF_042716255.1 Streptomyces sp. NPDC058662
GCGACATCCTGTGGCTCGCGGCCCGGGTCGATCCGGCCGGCGCCCGTACGTCCGCCCCGGCCGCCCCCGCGCCGGCCGGGCCGGCGCCCGACCCCGGCACTCTGCCGCCCGCGGCCGGGCCTCCGGGCGGCGGACCGGTCCCCGGCGAACCGCCCGTGGAGCTCTTCCCGAACACCGCGCCCGGCACCGGCGGGAAACCGGCCGACACCGCCGCGGGCCGCCGCGGCACGCCCCTGCGGCTTCCCCGCACCGCCGCCCTCGACGACCCGCTCGGCCTGATGCGCGCCCTGCGTCCGCTCGGCCGCCGCTCGATCGGCGGGCCGGGGGACGAGCTGGACGAGCAGCTCACGGTGGAACGCAGCATCGAGCGCCGGGTGCCGTTCCCCGTCCTGCGCCCCGCCGAGAGCCGCTGGCTGGACCTGGCCCTGGTGGTCGACGCCCACCCCTCCATGCTGCTGTGGGCCGACCTCGTGGACGAACTGCGCCTGGCGCTGACCCGTAGCGGTGTGTTCCGCGACGTACGGACCTGGCAGCTGACCGGGACCGGATCCGGCGGCACCCCCGGGCTCCGCCACGGTCGGGGCGGACCGTCCCGGCGGCCCGCGGAACTGGCCGACCCGGCGGGGCGGCGGCTGATCCTCGTCCTCTCCGACACCGTGGCGGGCGGCTGGCGGGAGGCGCCCGTGCAGGGCGTGCTCACGCAGTGGGGCGCGCACAACGCGGTGGCCGTGCTGAACGTGCTGCCCGAACGGCTCTGGACGCGCGGAGGGGTCGAGCCCGTCCCCTTCGCCCTGCGCGCGGACCGGCCGGCCGCCGCCACCCGCGGCTGGAAGCGGGTCCCGGTCGTCCGGCGGGCCCGCGGTGCCGCCGCCCGAACCGCCGGTGCCGGTGCCGGTGCCGGTGCCCGGAGCCGGTCGGGGGGCGGGCACGGCGCGGCCGCCGTGGTGCCGATGGTCGGGCTCGCGCCGGAGAGCCTGGGCCGGCTGGTGCGCGTGGTGGCCGGGGACGGGAAGTGGCGCCGCCTGGCCTGCCTGCGGCTGGACGCGGAACGCGGCGGACCGCCGCGGGACGACGCCGAGGCCGCCGCGAATCCCGACGGGGCGGACGGCGGCGGGCCGGACGGCGGCGCCACCGGGCTGGAGGCGGTGGAGCGGTTTCGCGCCAGCGCGTCCCCCACCGCCCAGCGGCTCGCCGCCCACCTGGCCGCCGTACCGCTGACCCTGCCGGTCATGACCCTGGTCCGACGCTCCCTGCTGCGCGACGCGGAGCACGGGCACCTGGCCGAGGTCGCCCTCGGCGGCCTCTTCGCGCCCTGGACGGCCGAACAGCGCCCGGAGGAAACGGAGTTCGAGTTCCGGCCCGGGGTACGGGAGGCCCTGCTCGGCTCCCAGCTGCGCGGGGACGTGGCCGCCGTACGGGAACTGGTGCGCAACCGGGTCTGGGAGTACATGTCCCGCAACCGCGGCGGCGGCCCGGACTTCTCGGCGACCCGGGTCACAGCGGGGCAGCCGGGCCGCCGGCCGGTGGCCGAGGGGGCGCTGCCGTTCGCGGCGCGGCCGGGCTCCGCTCCGGATGCGCAACCGGATCCGCATCCGGATCCGCCGCCGGATCCGGGTCTCGGGGAGCGCGTCGTGCGGGTCCGCTTCGAACCGGCGCGCGAGTACCAGGAGGTCGGCATCCTGCTGACGCCCCGGCTGGTGCTCACGGTCGGGGACGACCGGCTCGGGGCGAACGCGGTCGCCTGGGTCCGGGCGGGCCACCGGGAGGCGCTCTGCCACCCCGCGTGGTGGGACGACGCGTCCCCGCGGGTGTTCCTGCTGGTGGCGGACCGGGACCTGGCGGATCCGGCGGCCTGGCCCGGTCCGCTGCCCTGGGCGAGTCCGCCGCCGGGCCCGGAGCGGGTCCGGGTCGACGGCTCCCCGGACCAGGGGGAGCCGGTGTCGCTGACGGGCGAGGTCGTGCCGTACCAGCGGGCCCGCAACGGCGAGCTCGTCCGGCTGTCCGCCGAGCCGGACGGCTGGACGCACTACCGGGGCGGACCCGTCTGCCGCGCCGGGGAACTGCTCGGTGTCGTGCACGGGGTCTGGGCGGACCGGATGGTGTTCCTGTCGGGGCACGCCCTGCTGGAGCAGCCGGGCTTCAAGGCCGTCCTGGACGCGCACACGACGGCGCCGGGGTCCGGGGAGCCGGGGGCGGCGGTCTCCCTGACGGTGACGGCCCGAGCGGAGGCGGGCGCCGAGGCGGCTGACGGGACGCGTCCGGCGGCCGTCCTGGTCCGGAAGCTGATGGACGACATGCAGGTGCGGGGGGAGGTCGTCGAGACGGACGTACCCGCGCGCCTGCTCGTCACGGTCGAACCGCCCGGAGCCCTGGCGGAGGCCGGCCGGCTGCTGTCCGAACTGCCGCGCCGGCTGGCCGGAGCCGCGGCGACGCCCCTGCCGCCGCCGGTCAACGTGACGGTGGACGAGGGCCCGACCGGGAGCGAGGGGGCGGGCCGCCCCCTCGCCCTGGCGCGTGAGGAGGCGGTGCGCCTCGCCGACGTCCCGGAGTTCCGGCGGCGGCCGTGGCCCCTTCCGCGCTCCCTCCCGCTCCGCCTCGTGCTGTCCCCGGCCCTCTACCGGGACCTGCGCACCCTGCTTCCGCCCGCCGTGCGGGCCGGCCTCGTCCCCCTGGGCCGCGGGGCCGGGGGCTGGCTGTGCGTCAGCGACCCGGTCGAGCTGGCGCGGGCACTCGTGGAAGTCGCCCGGACGCGGGACACCGGCCCGGACTGGCCGCACTGCGGGCTGGTCACCTCCGACTCCGACGCGTCCGGCTGCCCCGGGATCCTCCTGCCGGGCTTCGGGAGCTGCCTGGCCCACCTGCCGGACGCCGAACAGGAGGTCTTCCTCGCGACACTCGGCCCCGGATCCCCGGTGGACCTGCGGGGCACGACCTTCCGGCACCGCCTGCTCCAGCGGGTGCTGGACGCCGTACGGGAACCGGGCACCCGCCGCGTACGGCTGGGGCGGGCCGAGTTCGGCCGGGCGCGGTTCGTGGACGACTGGAACGCCCGGGGCGCCGAGTTCTCGGACCGGGTCTCCTTCGACCGGGCGGCCTTCCAGGGGCGGGCCCTGTTCCACGAGGCGGCCTTCGGGGGGCGGGCCTTCTTCGACGGCGCCGTCTTCGAGCGGTCCGCGGCCTTCGACCGGAGCCGCTTCGAGCGGGCCGCCCGGTTCCGGGGCGCGGTCTTCGGCGGCCCCGCGGGTTTCACGGACGCCGAGTTCCTCGCCGAAGTGTCCTTCGCCCGGGCGGCCCTGGAGGACCTGGCGGAGCTGGACGGGGTCAGGGCAGCCGGGTCGGCTGACTTCACCGGTACCGCCTTCCGCGGGCCGACCGTGCTGAGCGGGGCGGTCTTCGCCGGAGCGGCCGTCTTCTCGCACGCCACGTACGAGGACGGGCTGCTCGCCGCCCGGACCGTGTTCGAGGGCCCGGTCGCCTTCGACGCGGTGGACTACACCGGCCGGGTGCGCTTCGACGACGTGCGGTTCCTGTCCGCCGCGGACGCCGAACTGCCCTTCGGGGACCGGCCGGACCGCTGGGAGGTGGAGCGGCTCCCGGACCGTGTGTTCCGCCTGCGCCTGCTCGACGCGGACGAGGGCGAGGACCGCGGGGGCGCGGACGAGGACGGCGGCGGGGGCGGGGGGCCGGGGCCGCCCCGGGAGTGACCGGGCGGCCCCGCCCCCGGCCCTCACGCCCCGGGGTGCGCGCCTTCCAGCGGGCGTCCCGCGCGGCCGTCCGCGGTGGCCGTGGCCAGGCTCGCCTCGATCTCGTCCAGGGCCCGGCGGGCGGTCGCGATCCGGTCCCGTACATCGGCGCCCCCCGGCTCCGCGCCGGGATCGGGGGTGGTCGGCGCGCGGTGGGCCTCGTCCTCCATCTCGCGTGCCTCGTCGAGGGAGTTGAGGACCACCCCGATGAGGACGTTCACCAGCACGAAGGAGGCGAACAGGGCGTACGAGGCGTAGTAGACGAGCGTGAGCCGGGAGATCTGCAGCCCCGCGCGGACGGCGTCGGTGAGGCCGTCGAGCGTGGTGAGCAGGAACAGGGTCAGCGCCGCGCGGCCGAGGGAGCCGAAGTGCTGGGGGTCGGAGTCGGCGAAGCACACCCAGCCGACCATCGCGTACACGTACAGCACCAGCGCGCCGACGAACAGGAAGCTCGCGGTGCCGGGCAGGCTGCGGCCGACGGCGATCAGCAGGATGCGCAGGTGCGGCAGGAACCGCGCCGTGCGCAGCACCCGGGCGAGCCGCAGCAGCCGCAGCAGGGTGGTGTTCTCGCGCACCAGGGGGACGAAGGCAGAGGCAACGACCAGGAGGTCGAAGAGGTTCCAGGGATCGCGGAAGAATGCTTTCGGCCGATCGGCGCAGGCACCCGCGCGCAGCAGCATCTCCAGCGTGAACAGCGCCAGGCAGCAGTACTCCGCCGCCTCCAGCGCCGCCCGGTGCTCCCGGGCGAAGCCGCTGTAGGTCTCCACTCCCATCAGCGCCGCGTTGAACAGGATCACGCAGAAGACGGCCAGCGCGAAGCCGGGTGCCTCCGTGGCCACCCGGCACCGTGCCGCCAGCTTCATCCGACCGCGTCCGGCCGGTTTCGGGTCTGCCATCGTGCTCCTCGTACCTCGTGCTCACCGCGGGCCGATCCCCGACGGGGCGGCGGTCGCTCCTACTAACGCCCCACCCGCGCTCGGGTTTCACCACAAGCGCCCCCGAATGCGCCCGCGCGCGGGCGCACTCCCCGACCGCGCTCCAAGTCCGTTGCGTGAGGGCCCGGTTGATCCGTGCTCGGCTCGGCCGGCCGGACCCCGCCTGGTCCAAGGGCTCCGCCTCGGGACGGACCGCCACCGCCCCGGCGAAGCCCGTGCCGCCGTCCGAGAGCCGACGTACCCTTGATCGGGAGGCCGGCTCGCCGGACCCGTCCAACGGCGTCGAAGGGACCACCCCATGCACGGGGCCAGCTTGTCGGCCATCAGCGACCTGCACATCGGCTACCGGGAGAACCGCGAGTTCACCGAGGCGCTGCGGCCCCGTTCCGACGGGGACTGGCTCATCGTGGCCGGCGACATCACCGAGAACTACGCCGACTTCGAGTGGGCCGTCAAACACCTCGCCGGACGCTTCGCCAAGGTCATATGGGCCCCGGGCAACCACGAGCTGTGGACGCACCCGTCCGACCCGGTCGACCTGCGCGGGGTGGCCCGGTACGAGCGCCTGGTGGAGCTGTGCCAGGAGCACGGCGTGTCCACCCCGGAGTGCCCCTACCCGGTGTGGCGGGGGGCGGGCGGACCGGTCACGGTCGCCCCGCTGTTCCTGCTGTACGACTACTCCTTCATGGCGCCGGGAGCCACCACGGTCGAGGAGTCGCTGCGCATCGCGTATGACGCCGGCGTGGTGTGCAGCGACGAGATGCTCCTGCATCCGGCTCCCTACCCGGACCGGGCGGCCTGGTGCCACGCCCGGGTGGAGCTGACCCGGGCCCGCCTCCGGGCCGTGCCGCAGGACCAGCGGACCGTACTGGTCAACCACTTCCCCCTGCTGCGCGAGCACACCCGGATCCTGCGCTACCCCGAGTTCGCGCAGTGGTGCGGTACCGAGCTGACGGCCGACTGGCACCGGGAGTTCCGGGCGGCCGCGGTGGTCTACGGGCACCTGCACATCCCCCGGGTGACCTGGCACGACGGGGTGCGGTTCGTGGAGGCCTCGGTCGGCTACCCCCGCGAGTGGCGGGGCCGGGCCACGCGGCCGGGCCTGCGGCAGATCCTGCCCGTCCCCGACATGGAGGAGGGGTTCCGGTGATCACCGAACTGGTGCCGGCGGCGGTGGCCGCCGCATGGCGGCTCGACGACTCCGAGCCGGTGTCCCTGTTCCCGGAGGAGGCCGCGGCCGTCGCGAACGCCGTGGACCGGCGGCGCCGGGAGTTCTCCACCGTACGGCTGTGCGCGCGGCTGGCGCTGAGCGCGCTCGGCGTGCCGCCGGTGCCCCTGGTCCCGGGGCAGCGCGGCGCGCCGAGGTGGCCGGAAGGGGTCGCCGGAAGCATGACGCACTGCGAGGGGTACCGGGCGGCGGCGCTGGCCAGGACGGCCGACGTGTGGTCGCTCGGCATCGACGCCGAGCCGGCGGGACCGCTGCCGGAGGGCGTCCTCGACGCGGTGTCGCGGCCCGGGGAGCGCCGCCACCTGGCCGAACTCGGCGCGCGACGACCGGACGTGGCGTGGGACCGGCTGCTGTTCAGTGCCAAGGAGAGCGTCTTCAAGACCTGGTACCCGCTGGCCCGCCGCGAGCTCGGGTTCGAGGAGGCGGAAGTGGACTTCGCGCCCGACGGCTCGGGCCGGGCGGGGACGTTCACCGCACGGCTGCTGGTGCGGGGGCCGGTAGTCGGGGAGAGCCGGCTGGAGTGCCTCACCGGCAGGTGGGCAGCGCGCGACGGACTGGTGCTGACCGCCATCGTCCTGCCGCGGCAGCGGAGTTGAGGGCGGCCGTCGACCGCTCCGGGGACAGCACCTCGGTCCCCTCTCGGCCGTTGGCCCGAATCCAGCCATATAGCGTTTCGGCCACGTTGAAAACTTGACTGAGGACTTGGCTCATGTGTCACTGGTGAGCGTGGTATTCGCGATCATGGTCGCGTCTCGGTCCGGGTGCGGGAGGGCATCCGGGGCGGCGGCGCCGGGGGTCCGTTTTCGGTCTCGGAATGATCGCTTGCAAGGCCTTTGGTGATCTTGTAATGGGGGAAGCGATGCGGTTTCGCATACTGGGTCCGCTGGAGGTCGTCGACGGTGACCGGGTGGTGGGGCTGGGGGGGACGAGACAGCGCGCGACCCTCGGGTTCCTGCTGCTCCACGCCAACCGCGTGGTGGCCAGCAGCCAGTTGATCGAAGCGCTCTGGCCGGCGGGCAAGGCGCCGCAGTCGGCGCGGAAGATCCTGCAGAACTCGGTGTGGCGCCTGCGCCGGGCGCTGAACCTGAGCGAGAGCGCCTCCGGTTCGGTGGCGCTGCTGAGCCAGGCGCCCGGGTACATGCTGCGGGTCGATCCCGACCGGACCGACCTCCACCATTTCAAGCGCATGGTGGAGCAGGGGCGCGCGAAATTGGCCGAGGGATACCCCGAGGCCGCCACTCTCCCCCTGCACGCCGCCCTCAGTCTCTGGCGCGGTCCCGTCCTGGCCGATCTGGTCGAGGCGGGAATCGACTGGCCGGAATTGATATCCGTCCAGAATGCGCGGCTGGACGCCCTGGAGGACTATTTCGAGGCCGAATTGGCGTGCGGACACCATTACCGGGTGCTCGTGGAACTGGAAAGGACCGTGACCACCGAGCCGCTGCGGGAAAGACTGCTGGGGCAGCTCATGCTCGCGCTCTACCGCTCCGGCCGGCAGACGGACGCGCTGGAGGTCTACTACGGCGCGCGGACCGTGATGGTGGAGCGGCTGGGCCTCGAACCGGGGCACCAGTTGCAGGCGTTGCAGCACGCGATCCTGATGCACGACCCCGAGCTCGTCCCGGACGGCATACGCCGGCAGCTGGAGCAGCGGATGACGGGCGCGGCCGCCGCCCCCGGCCCGGCCCCGGAGGCGGCCCGCGACCCGGCCCCGGACGCGGCGCCCGTACCGGCCGCGGCCTCCGTACCCCTGCCCCCGGCCGCGTCGGTACCGCCTCCCGCCGGGGCGGACTCCGACGGGGGCGGGCACCCGGAACGGGCGGCGGGAGGGAGACCCGCGGCGGCGCCCCTGCCCCGGACCCTGGTCGCGGAGCGCAAGGAGGTCAGCGTCCTCATCGCCCGCGTCGAGCCCGTGCGGG
>NZ_JBHXRU010000149.1:7835-10604 GCF_042716255.1 Streptomyces sp. NPDC058662
CTGCTCGACGCGCCCAACGACCACACCCCCCTCAGTCCCAGCGACGCCCCAGTCCGGGATTGGCACCGGTCACCCGCCGAGGACGTCGACGCGCTGGTCGAGCGGGCGGCGGTGACCATCCGCGAGGAGGTCGAGTGCCTGGGCGGAGCGGTCGTGGCGACGATCGGCTCGACCCGGCTCGTGCTGTTCGGCGTGCCCCGAGCGGGCGAGGACGACGCGGAGCGGGCCGTCCACGCGGCCCTCGCCGTCCGCGACCGGCTGGCCGCACCGGCCGGGCCGGGCGACACGGCCGCGCCGCCGACCGCGGGAGTGGGCATCCAGGTCGCCGTCGCCACGGGCGAGGCGCTCGTCCGCTACACGCCCGACGGCAGCGGCATCCCGCCGTCCGTCAACGGGGCGCTGCTCGACGAGTGCCACGCCCTGCTGTCCGGCACGCCCGCCGGTGAGGTCCACGTCTGCGACAACACCCGCCGGCTGACCGAGTCCGCGTTCACCCACCACCGCGACACCCCCTCCTCGGGATGGCGGATCGGGGGCCTGCGCCAGGAGTACGTGGCCCTGCACGCCGTCCCGGTGATCGACCGGGAGTGCGACCTGGACGTCCTGCGGGGGCTGCTGCGGCGCACCCGGTACCTGTCGGCGCCGCACCTGGTCACGGTGCTGGGGGAACCGGGCGTCGGCAAGACCCGGTTCGTGACGGAGTTCGAGCGCCGGGTCGCCGCCGATCCGGAGGCCGTCCGGTTCCTGGTGTCCCGCGTGCGGCCCGCCGGCGACCGGCACCCACTCGCCGCCCTGCACGACCTCCTGCTGTCCTGCTGCGGGATCCAGCAGGCCGACCCGCCGGCGGCGCGGGAGGCCAGACTGGCCGCCGCCGTGCACCGCCTGTTCGCGTCCGAGGAGGACCGCGGGCGGCTGCTGGCGTCCCTGGGCCCCCTCGTCGACCCGGACGCGGCCCCGGCGGCGACGCACGAGGTGCTGGCGGCGGCGCGGCAGCTGCTGTCGGGGATCGCGTCCCTGGGCCCGCTCGTCGTGGTCTTCGAGGACCTGCACTGGGCGGACGAGACCCTGACGGACTTCGTCGAGGACCTGACCAGGTCGGTGGGCCCGCTGCCGCTGTTCGTCATCGGCACGGCGCGGCCCGAGCTCCTCAAGCGACGCCTGGAGTGGGGCGCCGGCAGCCGGCACGCCCTCACCCTCACCCTGGAGCCGATCTCCGACGCCGCCGTCGACCGTCTCCTCGAATTCCTGACATCGACGACGGACAGCGTGCTGAAGAGCTCGGCCGGCGGCCTGCTGCGGGCCATGCTCGACGGCGCGGGCGCGCAGCAGGCGGTCCGGCGCGGCCAGTTGCGCAGGATCCTCGCCTCGGGCTCGGCCTCTTCGCGGGACGACAGGTGCGCCGGCGCCGACAGGGCCTGAAGACCTCCTGGACCGGCCGACCCGTACCGCCGCGCCGGCGCCCGTCACATCGGCGTCATCGGGTCACGCGGATCGGCAGCACCCTGGGGGAGACGATCTGCCACGGGTTCTCGTACTCCGTCGTGGCGTCCGGGTCCACCCGGATGTCCCGGTAGCGGTCCATCATCATGTTCAGGGCGATCCGGGCCTCCATGCGGGCCAGCGGCGCGCCCAGGCAGAAGTGGATGCCGTGTCCGAAGACCAGCTGCCCCTGGTTGTTGCGGTGGATGTCGAACCGGTCGGGATCGGGGAAACGCGCCGCGTCGCGGTTGCCGGCTCCGATCCACGGGGTCACCAGCTCCCCGGCCTTCACGGCGTGGCCGCCGATCTCGGTGTCGGTCGTGGTGATCCGCGCCAGGCGCGGGAACGGCGGCCGCAGGCGCAGGATCTCCTCGATCGCGCCGGGCAGCAGGTCGCGGTCGGCGCGTACCGCCGCGCCGATCTCCGGGTGCTCCTCGAACAGGAGCACCGCGTTGCCGATGAGGGCCAGGGTGGTGGCGTGGCCGGCGAACATCGTCAGACCGATGACGCCCACGATCTCGCCGTCGGCCAGCGGCTTCCCGTCGATCTCGGCCTTGGCGAGCCGGGTGATCACGTCGTCGGCGGGCTCCAGGCGCCGGCGCCGTACGTGCTCCAGGAAGTACGCATTCATCTCCCGCACCGCGGGGACGACGTCGCTCTCCATGAGGTCCGGCGGGACGGTGGCGGCGTCCACGGTGCCCAGGGCCTCGCCCCACACCTTGAACAGGGGCTCGTCCTCGATGGGCAGCCCGAGCAGGTCCGCGATCACGGTGATCGGCAGGGGGTAGGCGAGCGTGTCGATGAGGTCGAAGCGGTCCGAGTCGCCCGCGGAGTCGAGCAGCGTGCTGGTGATCTTCTCGATCCGCGGCGCGAGTCCGGCCACGGCACGCGCGGTGAACACGGAGCTGATCACGGAGCGCAGCTGCCGGTGGCGGGGCGGGTCGGTCGTGACCAGGTTGCCCATGTCGAAGAAGTCGAGATCGGGCTGCGGAGGGTTGAAGGCGCCGGCGGTGTCGGAGGAGAAGGTGGTCGTGTCCGCCATGATCCGTGCGATGTCGGCGTAGCCGAACACCTGCCAGCCCTGTTCTTCGTCCCGGTACACCGGCTGGGTGTCGAGTTTGGTGCGGAACCAGGCGAACAGCGACTCCGCCGGATCCTTTGCGAGCGTGTCCGAAGTAATGGTCATCTTCCCGAGCCTAAAGTCGGCGGACTGGTGCGTCCGGAGCGTGCGATGGGCAATTCCGCGTGCGTGGGGGCGTGGAGACCGGCAGCGAACCGCGGTTCGCTGCC
>NZ_JBHXRU010000150.1:0-10470 GCF_042716255.1 Streptomyces sp. NPDC058662
GGCCGGGGCCGGGGGCCGGGGCCAAGGCCGGGGGCCGGGGCCGGGGCCGGGGGCCGGGGCCGGGGGCCGGGCCGGGGCCGGGGCAGGGGCGGGGCCGAGGCCGGGGCCGGGGTGGAACCGGGGCCGGGGCCAGGGCCAGGGCCGGCGTATCAGCGGTGGGGGCCCTTGCGGACCGCCCGCAGCCACTCCTTGTTCATCGCGGCGATCGACGGCAGCGGGATGCCCTTCGGGCAGGCCGTCGCGCACTCGCCGGTCAGGGTGCAGCCGCCGAAGCCCTCCTCGTCCATCCGGGCCACCATGTCCAGCACGCGGGTCTCCCGTTCCGGCGAGCCCTGGGGCAGCACGTTGAGGTGGTTGACCTTGGCGGAGGTGAAGAGCATCGCGGAACCGTTGGGGCAGGCCGCCACGCAGGCCCCGCAGCCGATGCACTCGGCGTGCTCGAAGGCGAAGTCGGCGTCGGCCTTGGGCACGGCGGTGGCGTGCGCCTCCGGGGCGGCGCCGGTGGGGGCGGAGATGTAGCCGCCGGCCTGGATGATCCGGTCGAAGGAACCCCGGTCCACGACGAGGTCCTTGACCACGGGGAAGGCGGCCGCCCGCCACGGTTCCACGTCGATGGTGTCCCCGTCGGCGAAGGACCGCATGTGGAGCTGGCAGGTGGTGGTCCGCTCCGGTCCGTGCGCGTCGCCGTTGATCACGAGGCTGCACGCGCCGCAGATGCCCTCGCGGCAGTCGTGGTCGAAGGCGACGGGGTCCTCGCCCCGCAGGATGAGGTCCTCGTTGAGGGTGTCGAGCATCTCCAGGAACGACATGTCCCGGGAGATGCCGTCGACCTCGTACGAGGCCATGGCTCCGGGGGCTTCCGGGTTCCGCTGGCGCCAGACGCGCAGGGTGAGCTTCATGCGTAGCTCCGCTGGGTGGGGTGGACGTACTCGAAGAGGAGGTCTTCCTTGTGCAGGACGGGTACGGCGCCCGCGTGCTCCCAGGCGGCGACGTAGGAGAACTCCTCGTCGCGGCGCTGGGCCTCGCCGTCCGGGGTCTGGGACTCCTCGCGGAAGTGGCCGCCGCAGGATTCGGCGCGGTGCAGGGCGTCGAGGCACATGAGCTCGGCGAGCTCCAGGTAGTCGACGACGCGGTTGGCCTTCTCCAGCGACTGGTTGAACTCCTCGCCGGTGCCGGGGACCTTGATCCGGCGCCAGAACTCCTCGCGGATCTCCGGGATCCGGTCGAGCGCCTTGCGCAGCCCCTGCTCGGTGCGCGCCATGCCGCAGTACTCCCACATGAGTTCGCCGATCTCCCGGTGGAAGGAGTCGGGGGTGCGGTCGCCGTCGACCGTGAGCAGCCCGGCGAGCCGCTCGCGGGTCTCCCGTACGGCGGCCGCGGCCTCGGGGTGGGTGTCGTCGACGGCGTGGCGGTGGGGGTGGCGGGCCAGGTAGTCGTTGATCGTCGACGGGAGCACGAAGTACCCGTCGGCCAGGCCCTGCATCAGCGCGGAGGCGCCGAGCCGGTTCGCTCCGTGGTCGGAGAAGTTGGCCTCCCCGACGGCGAAGAGCCCGGGGACGGTGGTCTGGAGGTCGTAGTCGACCCACAGTCCGCCCATCGTGTAGTGCACGGCCGGGTAGATCCGCATGGGGACCTCGTACGGATTCTCCGCGGTGATCCGCTCGTACATGTCGAAGAGGTTGCCGTACTTCTCGGCGACCTTGTCCCGGCCCATGCGGCGGATGGCGTCGGCGAAGTCGAGGTAGACGCCCTGCCCGCCCGGGCCCACGCCGCGGCCCTCGTCGCAGACGTTCTTGGCCGCCCGGGAGGCGATGTCGCGGGGCACGAGGTTGCCGAAGGACGGGTAGATCCGCTCCAGGTAGTAGTCGCGCTCCGCTTCTGGGATGTCGGCCGCGGTGCGGGTGTCGCCCTTGGCCCTGGGCACCCAGATACGGCCGTCGTTGCGCAGTGACTCGCTCATCAGGGTGAGCTTGGACTGGTGGTCGCCGGTGCGCGGGATGCAGGTGGGGTGGATCTGCGTGAAGCAGGGGTTGGCGAAGTACGCGCCGCGCCGGTGCGCCCGCCAGACGGCGGTCGCGTTGGAGTTCATGGCGTTGGTGGAGAGGTAGAAGACGTTGCCGTAGCCGCCGCTGGCGAGGACCACGGCGTCGGCGTAGTGCGTGGTGATCGCACCGGTGACGAGGTCGCGGGCGACGATGCCCCGGGCCGCTCCGTCGACGACGATCAGGTCGAGCATCTCGGTGCGGGCGTGCATCTCGACGTTCCCGGCCGCGATCTGGCGGGAGAGCGCCTGGTAGGCGCCGAGGAGGAGCTGCTGGCCGGTCTGGCCCCGGGCGTAGAAGGTGCGCGAGACCTGGACCCCGCCGAAGGAGCGGGTGTCGAGGAGGCCGCCGTACTCGCGGGCGAAGGGCACGCCCTGGGCCACGCACTGGTCGATGATCTCCACGGAGATCTGGGCGAGGCGGTGCACGTTGGACTCGCGGGCCCGGAAATCCCCGCCCTTGACGGTGTCGTAGAAGAGGCGGTGCACCGAGTCGCCGTCGTTGCGGTAGTTCTTGGCCGCGTTGACGCCGCCCTGGGCGGCGATGGAGTGGGCCCGGCGCGGGGTGTCGGAGAAGCAGAACTGGACGACGCGGTAGCCCTGTTCGGCGAGGGTCGCACCCGCTGATCCGCCCGCGAGTCCGGTGCCGACGACGATGACGGAGTGCTTGCGGCGGTTGGCCGGGTTGACGAGCCCGGCCTCGAAGCGGCGGCGGTCCCAGCGGTCCGCGATCGGCCCGGCGGGCGCCTTGGTGTCGGCGAGGGGCTCGCCGGTGGTGTAGCGGATGCGCTCGTTCATGGTCAGTTCACCACTCCGGTCATGACGGCTACGGGAACGGACACGAAGCCGGCGAAGAGGACGAGGGCCAGGCCGTTGGCCAGGATCTTGAAGGTCCGGTCGCGTCGGGCGCTGCTCGCGCCGAGCGTCTGGGCCGCGCTCCAGAAGCCGTGCCGGACGTGCAGGCCGAGGGCGGCCATCGCCACGAGGTAGACGGTGTTCCCGTACCAGGTGGAGAAGGTGGCGAGGACGTTCTCGTACGGGTGCCCGGCCCAGGCGCGCTCGTTGACGGTGAGCGTCGTCAGGTCGAGCAGGTGCCAGACGATGAACAGGGCGAGGATGACGCCGCCCCAGCGCATGGTGCGGGTGGCGTAGCTCGCGCGGCGCCGCTTGTGCGCGTACGGCACGGGGCGGGCTCTGATGTCCCGTCGGCTGAGTTGGTAGGCGGACACGGCGTGGGCGACGACCGCCGCGACCAGCACCACGCGCACGATCCACAGGGCCCACTCGTGGTGCAGGAAGGGGGCGCCGAGGGTGCGCAGCCAGTGCGCGTAGCCGTTGAACTCGTCCGCCCCGAAGAAGATCTTGAGGTTGCCGAGCATGTGCACGACGAGGTAGCCGAGCATCACCAGCCCGGACACGGCCATCACGGACTTCTTGCCGACGGAGGAGTCCCAGATCGTGCGCGTGGTGGACGGCCGTCGTGCCGTCCGCGGTGCCAGAGCCATGCCTCGACGGTAGGGACGGAGGTCCCGAAAGGTCCAAGACATGATGGAGCTCATCTCCATAGGATTGATCTATGGAGCGGCTACGCTGGAGCGATGCAGTTCCAGCAGCTCCTCTACTTCGTGGCCGTCGCCGAGACCCGCCACTTCACCCGGGCCGCCGAGCGGGTGCACGTGGCTCAGCCCTCGCTGTCGCAGCAGATCAAGGCGCTGGAGCGGGAGCTGGGGGCCGAGCTGTTCAGCCGGGCCCGGGGCAATATCACGCTCACCGACGCGGGCGAGACCCTGCTCCCGCTGGCCCGCCGGATCCTGGCGGACGCGGAGACCGCGCGGCTGGAGGTGCAGGAGCTGGCCCAGTTGCGGCGCGGGCGGGTCCGGCTCGGCGCGACACCGAGCGTGTGCACGGGACTGCTGCCGCAGGTGCTGCGCGCCTTCCATGCCGCGCATCCGGGGATCGAACTGCTGATCGAGGAGAGCGGGTCGCTGGACCTCGTACGGGAACTCGCGCGCGGCGCCCTTGACCTCGCGCTGATCGCCCTGCCGCTGCCGCCCTCGGCACCGGCCCTGACCACGGTGGAGCTGCTGACGGAGGACCTGGTCGTGGTCTCCGCGGCGGACCGGCCCGCGCCGGGCGGAGGGACGGCGCTGACCATCCGGGCGCTGCGCGAGGAGCCGATGGTGATGTTCCGCCACGGCTACGACCTGCGGGAGCTGACCGTCGCGGCCTGCCGCGCGGAGGGCTTCGAGCCCGTGTTCACCGTGGAGGGCGGTGAGATGGACGCGGTACTCGGATTCGTCCGGGCGGGTCTGGGCATCGCGGTGGTGCCGGCCATGGTGGTCTCCCACGCCGGGCCGGGCCTGCGCTCGACCCCGCTGGAGGGGTCGCCGCTGCGCCGCACCATCGCCCTGGCCCACCGCACGGACGTCGCGCCGCCGCGCGCGGCCCGGGAGCTCAAGCGCATGCTCGTGGGCTGAGGCGCGCCCCCGCCGCCCGCGGGCGGGCCTGCGCCGCGGGCGGCGGGGGCGGCGGGGCCGTCAGGAGGGGGTCGCGACGGCGTCCGCGAGCAGCAGCGTGTGGATGCGGTCGGGTGCCCCGGGCCGGGCGTAGTACCAGCCCTGGGCCGTGTCGCAGCCGAGGTCGCGCAGCTGCGCGGCCTGGGCCCCGGTCTCCACGCCCTCGACGGTGACGGCGAGTTCGAGGCTGTGGGCCAGGGCGACGATGCCCTCCACGATCTTGACGTCGACCGGGTTGGCCGGGCTCTGCTGCATGCCCTGCGTGAACGAGCGGTCGAGCTTGAGGACGCTGACGGGGAGCCGCCGCAGGTTGGCCAGGTTCGAGTACCCGGTCCCGAAGTCGTCCAGCGCGATGTCCACGCCGAGCGCCGCGAGCCGGCGCAGCGGCTCCAGGAGTTCGTCGTCCGCCCCGATCAGCGCGGACTCGGTGACCTCCAGGCACAGGGCGCCCGGGGCCAGCCCCGACTTCTCCAGCACCGCCACCGTGTCGGCGACCAGGCCGGGATGGTGCAGCTGCGTCGGTGAGAGGTTCACGTTGATCCGCAGGGTCGAACCCGGGTGCTGGCGCTGCCAGTCGCGGGCCTGCCGCACGGACTCCTCCAGCACCCAGCGGCCGAGCGGCACGATCAGGCCGGTCCGTTCGGCGAGCGGGATGAAGCGGTCGGGGCCGAGCACCCCGTACTGGGGGTGCGACCAGCGCACCAGCGCCTCGGCGCCGTGCACGCTGCCGTCGTGCATGTGCACCAGGGGCTGGTACTCGATGAAGAACTCTCCGCGCTCCAGCGCCGCGGGCAGGGCGTTGGTGAGGCCGTGCCGGGTGATGGCGCGGGCGTCGGCCTCGGCGTCGGCGAACTCGAAGCGGTTGCCGCCGGCCGCCTTGGCCCGGTACATCGTGATGTCGGCGCTGCGCAGGACCTCGGCAGGCGTGCGCTCCCCCGCCTTGCCCTCGACGATGCCGATGCTGCCCCGGACGGTCAGCTCCCGCCCCTCCAACCGGATCGGGGTGGAGAGCGCCGACAGAATACGGACGGCGAGGTCGGTCACCTCCTGCTCGGTGTCGGAACCGGTGGTCAGCGCCACGAACTCGTCACCGCCGAGCCGCGCCACCACCTCGCCCGGGCCCGTCGCGCAACTCTGCAGCCGGTCGGCGACCTCCACCAGCAGCCGGTCGCCGGCCGAGTGGCCCAGGCTGTCGTTGACCGCCTTGAAGCCGTCGAGGTCCAGGTAGCAGAGGCCGAAGCGGCTGCCGCCGGCCCCGGTCAGGGCCTTCTCCAGCCGCTCGAAGAACAGCGTCCGGTTGGGCAGACCGGTCAGCGCGTCGTGCGTGGCCTCGTAGCGCAGGCGCAGGTTGAGCAGCCGGCGTTCGGTGGTGTCCTCCATCAGGGCCAGCTGGTACTGCGGCGCCCCGTCGGGGTCGCGCAGCAGGGACACCGTCAGGTTGGTCCACAGCACGGTCCCGTCGTGCCGGTAGTACGGCTTCTCCACCCGGAAGTGCTCGCGCTCGCCGCGTACCAGTTCGGCGTACATCCGCCACACGTGCGGGGTGTCGTCGGGGTGGCCCCACTCGCTGACCTTGCGCCCCCGGACGTGGCCCTCCATGCCGCCGAACATCTGCAGCAGCGCGTCGTTGACCTCCAGGATGTTCCCGTCCAGGTCGGCGATGCCGATACCGACGGCCGCGCCCTCGAAGACCGCCCGGAAGCGCTCCTCGCTCGCGTGCAGGGCCTGCTGGGCGTCGATGCGGGCGGTCAGCGCGGACCGGGCGATGGCCTCCTGCTCCCTGAGGGTGCGCTCGCGCAGTGCGCGGGCGTACCCCGCGGCTATGCCGTGCTGGAGCCGGGCGCAGCGGGCCCGGTACTCCTCGGTGCTCTCGGCGCCCGAGCCGCAGTAGAGCACCAGGTACGACTCGACCACGCCGAGGGTGCCGGCCAGGGCCTCGGGGTCGGTGCAGTGCACGGCGACGAGCTCGGCGCCCACCCGCTGCGCGACGGCGGCGTCGAAGGGCCGGGCGTGCAGCGCCTCGGCGAGGGTCCGGGTGAGCGGCACGAGGTGCCGCTCGAACTCGGGACGGGTCAGCGAGGTCGCCGTGACGGGGAAGATCGCCCGTCCCCAGATCGTCGCGAAGCGGCCGATCCGGTCCTCGGCGCAGCCGGGCGGAGCCCCCGCGGGTGCGGCGACGGACGCCTGCGCGGGCACGCTGACCGGCGCCGGAGCTCCGGCGGGTGCGGCGACTGCCCCGGCTCCCGCCGTACGGGCCGGGACTCTCACGCCTTGCGTCCCACGCCGGCGAAGCCCGAGAACGCGTACGGGTCCTCCTGCGCCTCGCCGTCCTCCCCGCGCTCGGGTGCGTCCGGCCGCCAGTCGGGCATGGACACCAGGCCGGGCCGGAGCATCTCGAACCCTTCGAAGAAGCGGGCGATCTCCTCCCGGGTGCGCATGACGAGCGGGTTGCGGATGTCCCGGTAGACCCCGACGGCGCCGCCGGCGACCTCCGTGGTGAGCGGGATCCCCTCGAACGAGGCGTGGGTGAGGATCAGCAGGCTGCCGGGGGCCAGGGCGTCGCGGAGTCCGGCGACCGCGGCGTGCGGGTCGTCCGCGTCCTCCAGGAAGTGCAGGACGGCGACCAGCAGCAGGGCCACCGGGCGGTCGAGGTCGAGCAGGCGGCCGACCTCGGGGGCGGTCAGGATGTCCTGCGGCTTGCGGAGGTCGGCGGCGACCACGCCGGACCGGTCGTCGCCCGCGAGGACGGCCTGGCTGTGCGCGACGGCCACCGGGTCGTGGTCGACGTAGACCACGCGCGCCTCGGGGCTGGCGGCCCGGGCGATCTCGTGGACATTGCCGAAGGTGGGGATGCCGGAGCCGATGTCGAGGAACTGCGTGACGCCCTCGGCGACGGCGTGCCGCACGGCGCGCCGCATGAATGCGCGGTTGGCCTGCATGATCTTGGGCAGGCCCGGCATGAATTCCATGGCCCGACGGGCCGCCTGGCGGTCGACCTCGAAATTGTGCGAGCCGCCCAGGTAGTAATCGTAGATGCGGGACACGCTCGGCACCGATATGTCGATGCCTGGCGGGGCCCAGGCGGGGCGCTCCATCGGGTCTCCAAGCCTTGTTCCTGCGGCGGTCCGTGCGGTCGGACTCCTGTCCGAGCCGAATGTACTGATCATTGACCAACGGGGCGAGCGAAAGCGGAAATTGGCGATCCGGTCTTCGTCACATACCTAAGCCCCCGGCGTACCCCGCGGGGAGATTGGTCGTTTCCGACACATCCCTTTTGGGAAATGCCCGGTGGGCGATCACTCGCGGCATCCCGCCGGTCCGCGACTGGCTCAAACCTCTACGGTCGCCGGTCCACCCGTTCAGGCGAATCGAGGGCCGACCCCCCCGCGCGCGAGCGCGCGCGGGCCCATGCTCCCCGGGTGAACAGAGCCTGTACCCGGCGCCTGCTGGCGGTCCCGGTCCTGCTGTGGGCGGCCCTTGCCGTCACGCCGGCCGTGGCTGATAGCGGCGCCTACGCGACGACCGACTCCGGCGACGGCGCGGCCACGGCCGCGGTGGTCGCGGCGGCCGTCGGCGGCGGCCGCGGCGGCGGCCCGGGTGGCGGACATCACGGCGACCGGCACGGAGGCGGCCACCACCACGGAGACGGGCGGCCCGGGGGGCACCACCACGGCGGGCACCACCACGGCCGGCCCCCCTGCCCGCCGCCGCCTCCCCCTCCCTGCCCGCCCGAGCCGACCCCGACCCCGACGCCCACGCCCCCGCCCAAGCCGACCCCGAAGCCCACGCCCCCTCCGCCCGTGGTGACTCCGAGCCCGACGCCCGAGCCTCCCCCGCCTCCACCACCGCCGCCGCCGCCCAAACCGCTGCCGAAGCCGGTGCCCGTCCCCGAGCCTCCCCCCGCGCCGCCACCGGCGGTCCGCGCGCCCGCGCCGCCACCGCCGGCTCCCGCGCCGCCACCGCCGCCGGAGGTGGCACCCGCGCCCCCGCCGAAGCCGGTGGCCCGCCCGACCTACCGCGCGGCCACCCGCAAACCGGTCGAGCACCGCATCTCCCCGGTGACGTTCACCTTGACGACCGCCGCTCCGGCGGTGCTCGCGATCGTCGCGCTGCGCCCCCGCTAGGGCCGTGACCCACCGTTTTCCCGCCCCACCCGTCACCGATTGGGAGTCATCTTGTCGGAATGGCTCGTCCTGTCCCTCGCGATGGCCGCGGCCTGTGCCGTGGTGCTGTCCATCGCCTTCTTCAACCACCGCAGGATCGGCGAGGACGACGATCCGAACGAGACCCCGGACGTCATCGAGTACATGACGATGATGATCGGGGTGATCTACGCGATCGTGCTGGGCCTGGCCATCGCGGGTGTCTGGGAGGGCCGGGGGGCCGCCCAGGAGTACGTGCGCCAGGAGGCGCAGGCCCTGCACGAGATCAGCGTCCGCTCCGAGGTCTACCCCGCCGAGGTACGCCGGCGGATCCGCTCCGACGTCGACGCGTACGTGACGTACGTGGTGGACACCGAATGGAAGGTGATGGCCGAGCGGGGCGAGCTGACCGGACGCGGCGGCGAGCTCCTGGATCGGATCCGCCGGGACGTCACCGACTACCAGCCGCAGACCGACCACGAGGGGCAGGCGTACCAGCCGCTGGTCGACCAGGCCGCGATGGTCGACGACGCCCGCAGCGCCCGCGGCGAGGGGGCCGGGGCCACCATGCCGGGGGTGGTGTGGTTCGGGCTGATCGCCGGCGCCCTCGTCACGGTCGGCCTGATCTTCACCCTGCAGATCCGGAAGTCGTTCCGGGAGATGCTGCTCGCGGGGCTGTTCAGCGCGCTCATCGCGTTCCTGCTGTTCCTGATCTGGGACTTCGACGCACCGTTCGGACGGGGGATCTCGGCCACCGCCGGGCCGTTCCTCGCGCAGTTCCCCCATCTCGACCTCGGGGGCTGACGGAACGGGCGCCGGACCGTGGACCGGCCGGTCCCGCAGCCGCGGCCCGAACGGGGTCCGCGCCGTGGCTCCGCAAACCGGGGACGGGCCTCCCGTCCCCGGTTCGGCCCAACGGTATGCCCCATTCGCCCGTTCCTGATCGCGGGTGGCCGTACCCGCGCCTAGCGTGGCGGACATCGAGGCGCACGACCCCCCACGTGCGGAAACCGTTCCGCGGCTGCTCCTCGGGGATCCGGAGATCACTCATGGGTGCGATACGTACCTCCGCAACAGCCCTGCTCAGCACCGGCGCCGCGGGCGCCGTCATCGCCCTGGGCGCCCTGGGCGCGCCCGCCGCGGGCGCGGCCGAGGCCGCGCCCGTCACCTCGTTCGGCTTCAGCCTGACCCCCTCGACGGTCGCCCCGGGCGGCCAGGTGGTGCTCTCCGTGTCGGGCTGCGCCGCCGCCTACACCACCGCCTCCTCCGGTGTCTTCGACACCGTGAGCATCGCGCGCGGGCAGACCGCCCGGGTCACGGTGGACAGCGACGCCCGGCGCGGGGCCCTGTACTCCGTTTCGTTCACCTGCAACGGGGAGACCGGCTCGGCCGACCTGACGATCGCCGGCGGCACGACGCGGCCCACCACCAGCTCCACGGTCGGCGCCAGCACCCGCGCTCCCATCGCCCCGGTCGCGCCGGTCGCCCCCGTCGCGCCGGTCGCCCCCGTCGCACCCGCCCGTACGACGGGCTTCGCCACGGACGGTGCCACCACCGCGCGCGGCGTCCGCGGCGGGCTCGGCGGCAGCGTCGCGGGCCTGAACCCCGTCCAGCTCGGCGTGGGCACCGCCCTCTTCCTCGCCGCCGCGGGCGGTGCGGCGTACGCCCTGCGCCGCCGGGCAGCGGGCCACCGAATCCGCCGAGGGCTCGCAGGACCTCGTGGTCCGCGTCAACGGCCGCCAGGTACCCGAGAAGGGCTCCAGCCTGCACG
>NZ_JBHXRU010000151.1:0-10380 GCF_042716255.1 Streptomyces sp. NPDC058662
GCCCGGGGGCGGGCCGGGGCGGGCCTGGCGGCAGCCGGCGGCGGCCCCGGGCCAACCTGGCGGCAGCCGGCGGCGGCCGCGGATCAGCCCCGGGCCGCGTCCAGGAGGCCGCCCATCCACTCCTCGATGCCGTCGACCGTGCGCGGCAGCGCGCCGGACATCAGGCGGGCGCCGTCCGCCGTGACGACCAGGTCGTCCTCGACGCGCACGCCGATGCCGCGCAGCTCCGCCGGGAGGGTCTCGTCGTCCGGCTGCAGGTACAGCCCCGGCTCCACGGTGAGGACCTGCCCCACCTCCAGGATCCCGTCGAGGTAGCTCTGCGCCCGCGCCTTGCCGCAGTCGTGGACGTCCAGGCCCAGCATGTGCCCGCTGCTGCACAGCGTGTAGCGCCGGTGCAGGTCGCCCTCCGCGTCCTTCAGGACGCCCCAGTCGGCCAGCCCCTCCGCGATCACCCGCATCCCGGCGCGGTGGAAGTCCCGGAAGCTGGCCCCCGGCCGCAGCGCCGCCATGCCCGCCTCCTGGGCGGCCAGGACCAGCTCGTACACCTGTCGCTGGACGGGCGAGAAACGGCCCGACAGGGGGAGGGTCCGGGTGATGTCCGCCGTGTACAGGGTGTCGGTCTCCACGCCCGCGTCCAGGAGCAGCAGTTCGTCCCCGTTCAGCCGGCCGTCGTTGCGGATCCAGTGCAGCGCGCACGCGTGCGCGCCCGACGCCGCGATCGTCTCGTACCCGGTGCCGTTCCCCTCGGCCCGCGCGCGCAGGCCGAACACCCCCTCGATCCACCGCTCCCCGCGCGGGTGGGCCAGCGCCCTGGGCAGGGCCCGTACGACGTCCTCGAAGCCGGCCACCGTGTGGTCGACGGCCTGCTGCAACTGTCCGACCTCCCAGGCGTCCTTCACCAGGCGCAGCTCCGACAGGGCCGTGGCGAGCTCCGGGTCCGAGGCCGCGTCGCGCCCCGTCGGTGACCCGAGAGCGTCCAGGGGGGCGCAGCGGATGCCGGTGAGGCGCTCCGCCTCGGCGAGCTCGGGCCGGCGGCCGATCCAGAACTCCCCGTACCTGCGGTCCCGGTAGAACGCGCCGTCGCCGTCGGCGCGGGGCGAGCGCGGCCGCAGGTACAGCACCGCCTCGTGGGCGTGCGGGCCCGACGGCTCCATGACCAGGACGTGCCCCGCCTGGTCCTCGCCGGTGAGGCCGGTCAGCCAGGCGTAGGCGCTGTACGGGCGGAACCGGTGGTCGCAGTCGTTGGTGCGGACCTTCAGCTCGCCGGCCCGGACGACCAGCCGCTCGCCGGGGAAGAGCGCCGACAGCCTGGCCCTACGGGCCGGGGTGACCGCGTACGCGGCGACGCGGTCGGACGCGGGCAGCGGGGAGGGGGCCCAGTCACCCGCCATGAACCGGGACAACTCCGGGGATACCGCGAGGTCGTGGCTGCCGGTATTGAGGTGCGAGGGGGCGTCGGTCATGGAGGCTCCATCGAGAAGACGCGAACTGGTGGGCGCACAGGGCTTGTCAGTGCAATTTCACATTACTATGTTACAGCTCACACCGCGGCACGTTAATCCCCGTCAAACGCCGGGTGACGCAGGGCAGTTCACGCGCTCCTCACCGGACGCGGCACACCACGCACCACGCACCACGCCCCCACCTCCCATCCTCATCAGGAGTCCTTGGTGTTCCAGCACAGAGCTGTGCGTACGTCCCTCCTCTCGGCCGCCGTCGCGGTCGCCCTCCTCGCCACCGCGGGCCAGGCCGTGACCCAGGCCGCCGACTCGGGCGCCCGGACCGCCGCCGCGGGCGGTGCCGCCCCCGCCGCCTTCACCGGCGCCCCCGCCGCGAACCCGTTCGACGAGGTCGAGCGGTTCGCGAACGCCCAGGAGAACACCCCGGCGCCCGCCCCCGCACCGGGCACGGACCGGGCCGCGTCCGCCGCGGCCCCCGCCCCCGCCGCCGCCCCGGCCGGGCGGATCCCCGGCGCCGTCCAGGCGGCACTCGCGGCCGGCGAGCGCAGCGAGAAGAGCCGGAAGGCCGCGCAGGCCGCGCCCACCGCGCGCAGCCTCGCCGTCGCCGTGCCCTGCACCCTCGACGGGATCACGAACCTCACCCCGGAGCAGTTCGCCGACTTCCTCGGCGACCAGGCGGTCACCGCCGACGGCTGCCTGCGGGACCTCATATGGACCTGGGACGCCCGGCTGGCCCCGGTGATGTCCGACGCCCACGTGCAGGCGGTCTCCCGCCGGATCTCGGGCCTGTCCGCCGCCCACGACGGCCGCAACTCCTCGCACCTGGAGGAGATGTTCACCTACCTTCACGCCGTCGCCTACCACGACTACGGGCGCTCCGAGATCGACGTCACCGACGCCCCGACCGTGAACGCCATGCGCCAGGCCGTCGCCGACTTCGGGAACGCCGCCCGCACCTTCGACGCCACCGCGTCCAACGCCCGCACCCTGCGCGAGGCGCTCTACGCGGCGAGCGCGCCGGGCCTGCGCCAGCACCAGCTCGGCCTCATCAAGCGGGTCCTGGCCACCATGGACCCCGCCCACCCGGCCACCCACCTGGACGCGGCCTGGGCCGGTGCGGCGCTCGCCGCGCTCTCCGTCAACTACCTCGGCGTCTACCCGGGCAACCAGGACGCCGCCTTCCACGCGGCGGTGGCCGCGGACCCGGCGTACCGCGCGGCCTTCAAGGCCTTCGCCTCGTACGCGCACCTCAAGGGCACGGGCAATGCCTGGGTCCCGCGCGACGCGCTGAGCGAGTACGGCCGCTTCGGCCAGGTCGCGGGCCTCAGGGCCGAGGTCGTCGCCGACCTCGGAGCCCTGCTGGAGCCCGTCAAGGCCACCTTCGGCAACGGCAGCCAGCAGTGGGCCAAGCTCGTCAACTGGCTGAACTTCTACGAGGCCTGCAAGCCGTACGGGGTGTGCAAGGAGGACATCGAGCGGCAGATCTTCCCGCACACCTACACCTACGACAACGGCGCCATCAAGGTCCGCACCGGCCTCGACCGGGCCACCGTCGACAAGCTCTACTACGCGAGCAAGCAGGTCAAGGCGCAGTACCACCGCGTCCTGGGCACGGACCAGCCGCTGGCGGGCGACCCCAACACCACGCTGAACATCGTGCTGTACGCCTCGCGCGCCGACTACGAGAACTACCACCCGATCCTGACCGGCTACGACACCAACAACGGCGGCATCTACATCGAGAACGGCGCCACCTTCTACACCTACGAGCGGCGCGTCCCCCAGGACTCCTCGCTGACGCTGGAAGAGCTGTTCCGGCACGAGTACACGCACTACCTCAACGGGCGCTTCGCCGTCCCCGGCTTCTTCGGCGAGGGGCCCTGGTACGAGAACGACCGCACCACCGCCATGGACGAGGGCACGGCCGAGTTCTTCGACGGCGCGACCCGCGACAACGGCATCGCCGTCCGCAAGTCCCTGGTCAAGAGCATCATCAGCGACACGGCCGGCGGCGGCCCGCGGATGACCGTCGAGCAGATCCTGAACGCCACCTACGAGGGCGACGGCTTCCGCTTCTACAGCTACGCGGGCACCTTCTTCGAGTTCCTGTGGACCGAGAAGCCCTCGGTGCTCCGCGAGATGTACACCCACCTGCGGGCCGGCGACGTCACCGCGTACGACGCCTGGCGCAACCGGCTGGGCTCGGACAGCTACCTCCAGCGCGACTACGACCGCTTCCTCAACGCCCAGATAGCCAAGGTCGACCAGCTCTTCGTGCCGAACACCACCTTCACCCCCAACGACCAGCTGCGCGACGCGGCGCTGTCGTCGGTGAAGTCGTCCTTCGCCACGGCCACCTACAACACCCCGGACTGCGTGGAGAACGGCGACCCGGGCAAGCGCCGCTTCACGTGCACCGGCCGGATCACCGCGAACCTGAAGAACTGGCGCAGCGACGACCAGAACTTCAAGGACATGTCCGAGACGGTCGACTACTTCATCCTCGACCGGGCGGGCGCGGCCTCCAACAACCTGGCCGACATGAACTGCTCCTTCGGCCCCGTCGAGATCTGGAGCAACAAGGTCGCGGGGACGTCGGGTTACAGCTGCGAGGGCCCGCTCCGCGGCTGACCCCCGCTCCGGGACGGCCCCTCGTGCGCGGGGGAGGGGCCGCCCCGGGGGCCTCCCGTGGGCTTCCTCCGCACGCGTTCCCGGTACCTCTGGGAACTCCCTAAAGAATGTGACATATTACTGCCGTGCCCAAGACCCACTCCCCGGACGTCGTCATCATCGGCGCCGGCGTCGTCGGAGCGGCCTGCGCGTACTACGCCGCCCGCGCCGGACTCTCCGTGGCCGTCGTCGACCGGGGCCCGGTCGCGGGCGGCACGACCGGCGCCGGCGAAGGCAACCTCCTCGTCTCCGACAAAGAGGCCGGACCCGAGCTCGACCTGGCGCTGCTGTCGGGCGCGCTCTGGCGTGCCCTCGCCGGGTCCCTGCCCCGCGCGATCGAGTACGAGCCCAAGGGCGGCCTGGTCGTCGCCCCCGACGAGACCACCCAGAAGGCGCTGCGGACCTTCGCCGAAGGTCAGCGCGCGGCCGGGGTCGAGGCCGTCGAGGTGCCCGGGGACGCCCTGCGCGAGTGGGAGCCGCACCTGGCCCCCGGCCTCGGCGGCGGCTTCCACTACCCGCAGGACGCCCAGGTCCAGCCGGCTCAGGCGGCCGCCCGACTGCTGGCCGCCTCGGGCGCCCGGGCCTACCTCGGCGAGGAGGTGACGGGCTTCCTGCGCTCCGGCGAGTCGGTGCGCGGCGTCCGCACCGCGCGCCGCGAAATCCTGGCCCCGGCCGTCGTGAACGCGGCGGGCACCTGGGGCGGGCGCGTCGCCGAACTGGCCGGAGCCACCCTGCCCGTACTGCCGCGCCGGGGCTTCGTCCTGGTGACCGAGCCGCTGCCCCGGGTGGTCCGGCACAAGGTCTACGCCGCCGACTACATCGCGGACGTGGCCAGCGGCTCGGCCGCCCTCCAGTCCTCGGCGGTGGTCGAGGGGACCCCGGCGGGCCCGGTGCTCATCGGCGCCACCCGGGAACGGGTCGGCTTCGACCGCGCCCTGTCCACCGAGGCCCTGCGCCGGCTGGCGGCCCAGGCCGCCGCGCTGTTCCCCGTCCTCGCCGACGTCCGCGTCCTGCGCGCGTACCACGGCTTCCGCCCGTACCTGCCCGACCACCTGCCGGCCATCGGCGCCGACCCCCGCCGTCCCGGACTGCTGCACGCCTGCGGCCACGAGGGGGCGGGCATCGGCCTGGCCCCGGCGACGGGCCTGCTGATCGCCGCCGCGCTGACCGGGGCCCGGCCCCCGCTGCCCGTCGAGCCCTTCCGTCCGGACCGGGACTTCACCGCCGCACCGACCCCCTGAAGGAGCACCCCACATGCGCAGCCCCCGCTCGCTGGTCGGCGGCACCCCGGCGGCCGTCTACCCGATCGCCTTCGACGGGCGCGAACTGGCCGCGCAGTCGGGCCAGTCCATCGCGGCCGTGCTCTGGGGCGCCGGCATCCTGGCCTGGCGCAGCACCCGGGAGGGCGGCGCCCCGCGCGGCGCGTTCTGCGGGATCGGCAGCTGCTACGACTGCCTCGTCACCGTCAACGGCACCCCGAACCAGCGGGCCTGCCTGGTCCCGGCCCGGCCGGGGGACACCGTCACCACCCAGGAGGGAACCGGCCGTGCCGACCTCGCCGTCTGAGCCCGACTCGCCGCCGCCGCCCGCAGCGGCCCGTGCCCGTGCCGACCTCGCCGTGGCCGACCTCGCCGTGGTCGGCGCCGGACCGGCCGGACTGGCCGCCGCCGTCACCGCGGCCGGCTTCGGGCTGCGGGTGACCGTCCTGGACGCGGGCGAGCGGCCCGGCGGCCAGTACTACCGCCGCCCCGCGCCCGGGCTGGGGGCCGCCCGGCCCGAGGCGCTGCACCACGACTGGGCCGCCTTCGCGGACCGCGAAGCCGCCCTGCGCGCCCACGAGTCGGCCGGGCGGATCACGTACCTGCCGGGTCACCACGTATGGACGGTGGTCCGCGGTGGCGAAGGAGGCGGCGACAGGCCCGGCTCCGGGCCCGGCGACAGGCCCGGCCCCACACCCGCCGAAGGACCCGGCGAGGGGTGGATCCTGCACGCCGTCACCGGCCACGGGCCCGAGGAGCGCGCCGCGGCCGTTCGCGCGCGGACCGTGCTGCTGGCCACCGGCGCCTACGAGCGCCAACTGCCCTTCCCCGGCTGGACGCTGCCCGGCGTCATCGGGGCCGGCGGCGCGCAGGCCATGCTCAAGGCCGGGCTCGTGCTGCCCGGCCGGCGGGTGGTCGTCGCCGGCAGCGGACCGCTGCTGCTGGCCGCGGCCGGGTCGCTGGCCGCCGCCGGCGCCGCCGTGCCCGCCGTGGTGGAGGCCGCCGCGTACACCGCGTACGCGGGCGGACTGCCCGTCCTGCTGCGCAATCCCGGCAAGCTGGTCGAGGCCGCCGCGTACGGCGGGGCCCTGCTGCGCCACGGCGTACGGCTGCTCACCCGGCACGCGGTCACCGAGGCCCACGGCGCCGACCGGGTCGAGGCCGTCACGGTGGCCCGGCTCGACCGCGACTGGCGGCCGCTGCCCGGCACCTCCCGGCGCATTCCCTGCGACGCGCTCGCGATCGGCCACGGGCTCGTGCCGCAGCTGGAACTCGCCACCGCCCTGGGCTGCGCCACCCGCGCCACCGCCGACGGCACCGTCGCCCTCGCCCTGGACGGCGGGCAGCGCACCTCGGTCCCCGGCATCTGGTCGGCCGGGGAGACCGGCGGTGTCGGCGGCGCCCGGCTGGCCCTCACCGAGGGGGAGATCGCGGCCCACGACATCGCCCGGCGGCCCGTCGCCGCCGCGCTGACCCGGCGCCGGGCGCGCCTGCGCGCTTTCGCCGGCGCGATGGCGGCGGCGCACCGGCCCGGCTCCGGCTGGACCGACTGGCTCCGCGACGACGCCGTCGTCTGCCGGTGCGAGGAGGTGCCGGCCGGCCCGGTCCGCGAGGCCGTCCGCGACCTGGGCGCGCGGGACGCCCGTACGGTCAAACTCCTGACCCGGGCCGGGATGGGCTGGTGCCAGGGTCGGATGTGCGGTCCCGCCACGGCCGCGCTCGCGGGGGTGGAGCCGGCGCCCGACCGGCGGCCGCTGTCCTGCCCCGTCCCGCTGCGGCTGCTCGCCGAACTTCCCCCCGCCGAACTTCCCCCCGTCGCACCCTGATCGGCGGCGTGCGGCCCTTGTGGCCGCGTCACACCCACTAGTAAAATGTCACACACCACCTAAGGGAGCTTCTCATGACCTTCGCGCACACCCCCGCGCCCCGCACCCGCCCCTGGCACGGCATCATGGTCGCCACCGCGCTGCCCCTGCGCGAGGACCTCGGCGTCGACTACGACGCGTACGCCGAACACGTGGCCTGGCTCATCGCCAACGGCTGCGACGGCGTGGTCCCCAACGGCTCCCTCGGCGAGTACCAGACCCTCACCGACGAGGAGCGGGCGCGTGTCGTGCGCACCGCGGTCGAGGCCGCCGGCGACGGCGCCCGCGTCATGCCCGGCGTCGCCGCCTACGGCAGCGCCGAAGCCCGCCGCTGGGCCGAGCAGGCGGCCGAGGCCGGCGCCGGCTCCGTCCTCCTGCTGCCGCCCAACGCCTTCCGCGCCGATGAGGACGCCGTCCGCGCCCACTACGCCGAGGCCGCCCGCGCCGGCCTGCCCGTCGTCGCGTACAACAACCCCATCGACACCAAGGTGGACCTGGTCCCGGAGCTGCTGGCCCGGCTCCACGCCGACGGTTCGATCGTCGCGGTCAAGGAGTTCAGCGGGGACGTGCGCCGCGCCTACGAGATCGCCGAGCTCGCCCCGGGCCTCGACCTGCTGATCGGCGCCGACGACGTCCTCCTCGAACTCGCCCTCGCCGGCGCCGTCGGCTGGATCGCCGGCTACCCCAACGCCCTGCCGCAGTCCTGCGCCACTCTCTACCGGGCCGCCGTCGCCGGAGACCTGGCCACCGCCCTGCCGCTCTACAAGTCCCTGCACTCCCTGCTGCGCTGGGACTCCAAGACCGAGTTCGTCCAGGCCATCAAGCTCTCCATGGACCTGGCCGGCCGCCCCGGCGGCGCGACCCGCCCGCCGCGCTTCCCGCTCACCGGGGAGACCGAGGCCGCCGTCCGCGCCGCCACCGAGAAGGCGCTCGCCGAGGGACTGAACTAGGCCGTCTCCACCCCCCCCTTCGAGGGGGCGAGGCATCGACGGGACGACAGGACGAGGGGACTTCATGCGTACGCGCCACATCTACCACGCGGTGGACTCGCACACCGAGGGCATGCCCACCCGGGTGATCACCGGCGGTGTCGGGGTGATCCCGGGCGCCACCATGGCGGAGAAGCGGCTCCACTTCATCGAGCACACGGACCACGTCCGAACCCTGCTCATGTACGAGCCGCGCGGCCACTCCGCGATGAGCGGCGCCGTACTCCAGCCCCCCACCCGGCCGGACGCCGACTTCGGCGTCCTCTACATCGAGGTCTCCGGCCTGCTGCCCATGTGCGGCCACGGCACCATCGGGGTCGCCACCGTGCTCGTCGAGACCGGCATGGTGCCCGTCGTCGAGCCGGTCACCACCGTCCGGCTCGACACCCCGGCAGGCCTGGTGAGTGTCGACGTACGGGTCGAGGACGGGGCGGCCACCGCCGTCACCCTCACCAACGTCCCGTCCTTCTGCGTCGGACTCGACCTGAAGGCCGAGGTCCCGGGCCTGGGTACCGTCACCTACGACCTCGCCTACGGCGGCAACTTCTACGCCTTCGTCGAGCTCGACGACCTCGGCCTGCCCTTCGACCGGGCCCGCAAGGACGACCTGCTCGCCGCCGGCCTCGCCCTCATGGAGGCCGTCAACGCCTCCGGGGACCGGCCCGTCCACCCCGAGGACCCCTCCATCTCCGGGCTCAAGCACGTCTACCTCGCCGCCCCCGGCTCCGACGCCCGCCGGTCCCGGCACGCCATGGCCATCCACCCGGGCTGGTTCGACCGCTCACCCTGCGGTACGGGCACCAGCGCGCGGATGGCCCAGCTGCACGCCCGGGGGCTGCTGGAACTCGGCGCCGACTTCGCCAACGAGTCCTTCATCGGCACCGAGTTCACCGGCCGCCTCGTCGGGGAGACCACCGTCGGCGGGCTCCCGGCGGTCGTCCCCACCGTCACCGGGCGGGCCTGGATCACCGGCACGGCCCAGTACTTCCTCGATCCGACCGACCCCTTCCCCGGCGGGTTCCTGCTGTGAGCGGCCTCCTCGTGCGCACCACCGATTACCACACCGCCGGCGAGCCCTTCCGTGTCGTCGACACCGTCGAACAGGCAATCCCCGTCCCCGGCGACACGGTCGCGGAGCGCTGCGCCACCGCCATCGGCCCGGGCGGCTCGGGGACCGCCCCGCGCCGCGGCCCCCTGGACGACGTACGGCGGCTGCTGGTGCAGGAGCCGCGCGGACACGCCGGGATGTACGGCGGGTTCGTCGTGCCGGCCGACGACGACGGAGCCCACTTCGGCGTGCTGTTCTGGCACAAGGACGGCTACTCCACCGCCTGCGGCCACGGCGCCATGGCCCTCGGCGCCTGGGCCGTGGACACCGGCCGGGTCACCGCCCCGGAGGACGGGGACGCGCCGGTGCGCATCGACGTGCCGTCCGGCCGGGTCACCGCCACGGTGCACCGCACCGGCGGGCGCACCACCGGGGTCACCTTCCGCAACGTCCCGGCCCGGGTGGGCGCCCGGAAGATCCCCGTCGCCACCACGCTCGGGCTCACCGAGGCGGACATCGCGCACGCCGGGGCCTGCTACGCCTCCGTCGCAGCGCGCGACCTGGGCCTGGACGTCACGCGGGCCTCACTGCCCGCCCTGGTACGGGCCGGACAGGAGATCCGGGCCGCGCTGGCCGGCCACCCGGCGACCTGGCACCCGGACGGCCCGCTGCTGTCCGGGGTCTACGGGGTGACCTTCCACGAGGAGCTGCCCGAGACCCCGTTCGGGCCGCACCAGCGCAACGTCACCGTCTTCGCCGACGGGCAGGTCGACCGCTCACCGTGCGGCTCGGGCACCTCGGCCCGGCTCGCACTGCTCGCGGAGGACGGGCGGCTGGGGCCGGGGGAGGACCTGCTGCACGAGTCGGTCACGGGGACGGTGTTCACCGGCCGCATCCTGCCGGGCGGCGTCACCGAGGTCACCGGCACGGCGTACCGCACCGGTGAGCACGCCTTCGTGGCCGACCCGTACGACCCGCTCGGCACAGGCTTCCTGCTGTGACCCGGCCCCGCGCGAGCGGCCCCCCACCAGCCGGGCATGCGCGTGTCGGGCCCGCGCCGGCCGGGCCCGCGCTTGCCGCGCCCGCGCC
>NZ_JBHXRU010000152.1:0-10228 GCF_042716255.1 Streptomyces sp. NPDC058662
GTGACGTCGAAGGTAACCTTCTGGCCTTCCTGAAGCTCACGGAAGCCGGAAGCGGCGATGTTCGAGTAGTGGGCGAACACGTCAGCGCCGCCACCGTCCTGCTCGATGAAGCCGAAGCCCTTTTCCGCGTTGAACCACTTCACGGTGCCAGATGCCATATTAATTCTCCTTTGGGGCAGTGCCCGAAATTACACTGTGCAATTTCGGAGTCGCCGCGATGATTGCCCCGACCGGAAAATCGGCGGAAATGCAAAGCACATCCAGCGAGCAAAGAGCGCCGCGAGAGAAGTGCTTGAATTTTTGCGAACCAAGACTGCAACTGGGATCGACAGTAGCACGCCGGAGCGCCCCCCGCACGTAAAGCTATTTCCTTAGGTCCCCCTCGACAAGAACCCTCACTTATATACGCGGAAAACCCTCACCTCACGGCTACAGATTTGACCCTCCCCGCAGCGGCCGCCGAGCACCGGGCTCACCCGCACACGCAGGCCTGCGGCGGCGGGCCACGGCTCAGCACCACGGACCGGCCACCGGACCGCAGTTCCAACAAACGTCCGGACCGACGCGGGTACTTCCCCACCACACCTCACACCTCCGCAGCGGCCAGGGGTGTACCCGGCGTTGCGGACAGGACCGGAGGTCCGGGCCGTGCGAACAGGATCCGAAAAAGGGTGCCTCCCGCAGCAGGCCCAGAACCTGTTGCGAGAGACACCCTTTCACGGCTTATGACCCGTCAGGCATCACTGACGATTACACCTACTGCCCTCACCCGCAGGTCAGGCGCCCTTCGCGATCGGCTCAAGGATTGCGACGCACTCGACATGATGGGTCGTCAGAAACAGATGCAACGAAAACAGGTGGAAGGTAACAGCAGGTCAGAGCCCTGAAGGCTGGACGCCGCGGTATGAGCGACTCAGGGACCGTCGCGGTCCGGCCGGCGGCGAAGCATGCGGCGGGGATCACGGCGACCCCGGGGTCAGGTGTTCGTGTCAGGGGTAGTTTGGGAGTAGCCGTTGGCGACTCCCGCGCTGCCGCGTCCTCCACGGAGAGGGTGCTTCCGGTACGGACCTCCTCGACGTGCGGCCTCTTTCGGCCGCGCACTTTCACCCCTCCCGCGCAGGGGTGATGGAGGGCTCCGACCGGCAGGACGGGCACCATGCAACGCATCACTCCGGTGACTCATGGGCACGAAACGGCGACCCTCGCGCCTGATCTGGCGAGGTCAGCGCTGAGCTTCCACCGGCAGGTAGGCCCCCCGGGAACGCGTGTGCTGACTGTCCGCCTGATGGGCGAAGCCGACCTCGACACCGAACCGGCCCTCGCCCAAGCCTTGAACGCCGCCCTCCACGACCTGCCCGTTCCGCGCGCCCTTACCGTCGACTGCTCCGGCCTGCGGTTCTGCGGGTGCGCCGGCCTCAACCAGCTTCTGTGAGCCCGCCGGGCCGCCGCTGAGGCGGATGTCTTGTTCGCCCTCACGGACCTGAGTCCGCAGGTCGCCCGTCTCCTCGACCTCACCGGCACCCGTGCCGTCTTCGATGTTGTGGCCGCAGCGTCCGCGGTACCGGCCACGCCCCGCACGGGGACCCGCACGCGGGGGCAAAGCTGGGCCCACAGGGCAGATCCCATGGACCCAGGGCGCGGGCGAGCCCGCTCCTGCCCCCGACGCTGCACCGGCCAGTACGCGCATAGGAGCGCAGGCCGCCGTGCTGACTGCGCAGGTGGCAAGGCAGGCCAGCGCCGGCCAATGGCAGCTGTCCGAGGCCGATACCGCCCTGGCCCGCACCACCGCCACCCGGCTTCAGGCGTTCGTGGGCACGGCTGCATCGCAGGAGGCGCTGCCGGGTATCGAGCGCCTTGAGTACCTGCGCGAGGCCCTCGCGGTCCTGGCCGTCGGCACCGCCCACACCCACGGACAGCTCGCCTGGTTCCTCGGGCGCGCCGCTGCCGTCCTGGCCCCCGTCCTGCAATGGCGCGCCCTGGAGGCCGACCAGGAGCACGCGCTGGGCACCGTCCTGCCCACGCTGGAGGAGTTCACCGACGCCGAGAACGCCGTCCGCCACCTGGACGCCGTCCTCGCCCGCACCACCGCCCACGGCCCCGCAACCGAAGCCGCTCCCGCCTGCCTCCCGCCTGCCTCCAAGCCGAGGGGGCTGGCCGGGGCCGCCGTTCCAGCACCTGATCGAGGTGCGCAATAGCAGATGCCGGGCCACGCCTCCAGGGTCGCGCTCAGGTCGCCTGGCGTAGTCCGCAGGCAGGCAAACACTCGTCATGGCCAGGAGGCGCGGCGCCCGATCGGGCGAATGAAGCTGACCCGCCCGGTGACGCATGCCACCAACAACTCGATCACGGGCTCTGGGTGCGATTCTTCGCGTGCCTGAGGGGATGGGCCTGGAGCCGTTCGCGGAGGTCGGAGCGGTCGCGAGGTGCGAGCTGTCCTTGGTTTCTTGTACTTCTCCCTTGCGAAGGCGCGAGCCTTCTGGCAGGCCGCGACGGCGTCCTCGGCGACGACCGGTGTCCAGGTGCCTGCGGCGGCGTCGCGGCGACAGGGGCCTCGGTCCGTCACGCTCGCCGAGGCCGGCCGGCCATACGCGCCCGGGCTCGAGGGATGTCGAAGACGTCGATCTCACCGACCCGGACTTCGTGGAGGGGCGGGGGCGGGCCCGAAACATGGGTCCCGCTAACGCGCGGGCACTCGGGTACACACTCAGAGACGGTAGCGACGCCACTACCAGGGAAGCTCCGCGCAGATGGTCTTGCCGCCTTCCGGCCCCGGGGTGATGCGGATGCGGGTGGCGAGTCGCTTGACCAGGAACCAGCCCCACCCGCCGCTCCCGCCCGTACTGGGGGTCCGCGGCTGGGGAGGCTGGGGGCTGCGGTCGGCGACACACACGTCGATGGAGTGGTCCAGCAGTTCCAGGTGCAGGGCGCAGGGGCCGATGGTGTGCCGGATCGCGTTGGAGACGAGCTCGGCCACCACCAGAAGCACGGCGTCCATGCTCCCGTCCTCGGCGGGGGCCCGCAGGCGGCCTGCGCGGGCGAGGAAAGCGCGGGTGGCGTCACGTGCCGAAGCGGAGGGTTGGGCGGTACGGGACAGCGGCTGATCCAGGACGACGGTGCTCACCTGTTCCTCCTTCTGCCCGGCGAAGCCTTGTATGTCGCGCATGCCCCGCTACGCGAGCGGCAACCGCGACGGCCTGCCGGGTGCGGCCTGTGGGGCATGCGCGCCATACAAGGCTTCGCCGGGCGGTGAGGGCCGACGGAGCGCCGGTTCGGATCGTTGAGAATCCGAGCAGGGTTTTGGGGCTCGGAGAACCACTGGATCACTTTGTCCCTTACTTGGCGCTTACTCCCGGATTTTCGGGTAGTCGCTGGGTGGGAGGCGTCGATCTTGGGCGCGATCCCGACTCGTGGAGCGGTCCGTGCTCCACTCAACGGATTGGACAGCTGCCATGACCACAGCGAACCCGGGCGGCACCCCTGCAGGCCGCCGGACCGGCAGTGCCGACGTGTCCGGACACGGGACACGGCGCCTGTCGACCGAGACGAAGTCGGCTCTGAAGACGACGGAGTTCTTCGTCTACATCGCCTGCGTGATCGCGGTCCTGATCGCCTCGATGGTGGTGGGTACCGAGGAGGGGCACCTCGACTACTTCCGTGCCGACAGGGCGTGGCTGTACATCGTGATCCTCACCTTCGGCTACATGATCAGCCGAGGGCTGGCCAAGTCCGGCAGCCGCGACCACTACGACGGTTCCTGACACCGGCCGACGGGTGCACGGGCCGGTTCCCAGCGGGCAGCGATCCTCAGGGCGCCACATCGCTGCGATACCGGCGAACGAGTGATCCCAGGACCGCCGCGATCTCCCCGTGCGCCCAGGGGGAACGTTCTCTGTGAGGCGCTTTCCGGCAGATGCCGGGCACCGGCACCTCACCGCGAGTCGCCCCCCCGACCGGCCGTGAGGCCGGGCCGAGGGGGCGGCGCAAAGCAAGACGGCGCGTTCCCGGTAGGGCGGGAGGGCCGGTCAGTCCTTGGCGATGGCCATGCCGAGGAAGATTCCCACCAGCAGCGCGACACTGCCGGTGACCATCACCGACCACGTCCCCGCGTGCGTCGCACTGAACGTCGAGGTCATTCCGGCCTGCGTCGCCGCCTGCGTGGCCTGCGCCCCGGCCATGGTCGCCTCCTGGACGGCCAGAGCCGTCTCCAGCTCCTGAACCTTGCTCTCCAGCTCAGACTGCTCCATCGTGCAGTTCCTCTCTCGCGGTGTGCCGGGCTGATTCCGGCATCACCGTCTATCGCTTCCCCGCCGTGCGCACGCAGCCGCCCTGGGCGCCTGGGGTGTACCCGTTTGCCGACGCCGCGCCCGACCTTCGACGGTCCAAGTCCGTCGCGCGGGTGCGGCCGGGCTTCTATGCGCGAGGCAGCCAACCGGGAGGCAGCCAACCGGCAGTGAAGTCCGCCAGGTCCCGTGAGGACTGGGCGCGTTGTTCGATCAGCCGGCGGAAGCCCGCCATGGCATACCGCTCGCCGGTGGCCGAGCCGGGCCCTGGGATACCGGCGACCTGCGCCATCACCTGCTGGGGCTGGGGCTGCCAACCCGCAAGAAGAAGCATGGCGCCGCGCTGCGGGTCTGACCGAGTACATCGCCGTTTCGCGCGTCCCCGCACAGGCCCTGCCGGATGGCCCGGCGAGAGGCGCTGCCAAGGCATGGATTGCTTGGGCCGACGGCCACGTGCAACGACTGAACCCACTCAACGGAACGCTCCGCCTGCCGGATGCCCCCGAGCCGACGAGCTGCAGCCGTTCCTGCGAGGTTGGAGCGCCTACGGGCCCGGCTAAGAAGGCTCTCCATGTCACAGAGAGTATTCAGCGAGGGAAGACCAGAGGGCGGATACGGACGGGCCGGTTGGGTCACCGGGAGCGAAAATGAGCACCTCTCGCAGCAGAGTCACAACCTGATGCGAGGGGCACCCATTCACGCCTGACACCCCGTCAGGCATCGCCGACGGCGTGCGTCAAACGAGCGTCACGAGCGTCAAATCTGCGTCAAGATATCGCCCGTGACGCCCACACCGCACATAACGCACACTGCCTTAACCCGCAGGTCAGAGGCCCTTTCCGACGGGCTCAAGGATCGCGACGCACTCGACATGATGGGTCATCGGGAAGAGGTCGAAGGCGCGCAGGGTGCGGACTCGGTAGCCGTTTTCCTTGAAGTAGCCCAGGTCGCGGGCCAGGGCTGCCGGGTCGCAGGCCACGTAGGCGATGCGGCGGGCCGAGAGGCCGGCGATGTGGCGGACCGTCTGCTTGCCCGCGCCCGCGCGGGGCGGGTCCAGGACGACCAGGTCGCACTCCGTGATGCCGGTCTTCGGGAGGATCTGCTCGACCTTGCCCTGCTCGATCCGGACCCGGGGGAAGTCGGTCAGGTTGTGCCGGGCGTCCTCGACCGCGCGCTTCGTCGACTCGATGCCGAGCACCGCGCCCGTCTCGCCCAGCCGCTCCGCCAGCGCGCCCGCGAAGATGCCGACGCCGCAGTAGAGGTCGAGGGCCATCTCGCCCTTGCGCGGCATCAGGCCCTGCATGACGGCCTTGATCAGGGTGTCGGCGGCCTGGGGGTGGACCTGCCAGAAGCCGCCCATGCCGACGCGGTAGGTGCGGCCGTCCGCGCGCTCGCGGACGAAGGGGCGGCCGTGGACGCGGTGGACGCCGCCGTCCTTCTCCTCGACCCGCAGGACCGAGACCGGCTTGTCCAGCTCGACGAGGGGGAGGCGCCCGCCCGGGCGCGGGGTGAGGACGACCTGGCGGTCGCCCGAACCGGAGGCGGCGATGGCCTCGACCGAGGCCATCTGGGGCCAGTCCTGCTTCTCGATGCCCAGCTCGCTGACGCCCGCCGCGGCGATCATGCAGTGGTCGATGGGCTCGATGTCGTGCGAGCGGTGCTTGCGCAGGCCCACGACGCCGTCCTCGTCGATCGCGAACTGGACGCGGGTGCGCCACTGCGGGACCTGTCCGGCCGGCAGCTTGTCGCCCTCGGCCGGCATGACCGTGCCGTCCCAGCCGGCCTCCTCGGGGGTGAGTCCGGCGAGCCGCTTCAGCTGCTCGGCGACGACCTCGCCCTTGAGGCGGCGCTGGGCGCCGGGCTTGGCGTGCTGCCAGTCGCAGCCGCCGCACTTGCCGGGGCCGGCGTACGGGCAGGGGGCGGGCACCCGGTCCTTGGAGGCCTCCAGCACCGTGATCGCGTCGGCGCGCAGGAAGCGGGAGTCCTCGTCGCCCTCCGTCACCTTCGCGACGACCTTCTCGCCGGGCAGCGTGTGGCGGACGAACAGGACCCGGCCGTCTGCGGTCCGGGCGATGCAGTGACCGCCGTGTGCGACGGGGCCGACCTCGACCTCGTACTCCTCCCCGACCAGTGACTGCTTCTCGATCTGCTCGGTCATGGTGGGGAGACTCCAAAAACTAAACGGGAACGGCCGGACGACCGACCCACCAGTTTACGTGGATCTCGTCCGGCCGTTCACCACCCGGGTCAGGCCCTCCCGACCGGGTCAGGCCCTGCCGACCGGGTCAGGCCCTCCCGACCGGGTCAGGCCCTCCCGACCGGGTCAGGCCCTGCCGACCGGCAGGCCCCTCGACCGGGTCAGGCCTTCCCGGCCGGGTCCTTCGGCGGCCGGGGGGTGTCCACGGGGCCGCGGCGCACGGCGCCGGGGGCGTTCCAGTCCTGGCGCTTCTTCGCCCGCCGCTTGGCGAGTTCGGAGGACTCCAGCTGGTAGGGCACCGAGGTGACCATCACACCGGGGGTGAAGAGCAGCCTGCCCTTGAGGCGCAGGGCGCTCTGGTTGTGGAGCAGGTGCTCGTACCAGCGCCCGACGACGTACTCCGGGATGTACACGCTGACCGCGACGCGCGGGTTCTCGCTGCGCAGGCCCTTGACGTACTCGACGACCGGCCGGGTGATCTCCCGGTACGGGGAGTCGAGGATCTTGAGCGGGACGTTGATCCCGCGCCGCTCCCACTCCGTGCGCAGCGCCTTGGTCTCCACCGGGTCGACGCTGATGCTGAGCGCCTCCAGGGTGTCGGAGCGGGTCAGCTTGGCGAAGGCCAGGGCGCGCAGCGTGGGCTTGTGGACCTTGGAGACCAGGACGATCGAGTGGACCCGGGAGGGCCGCACGCTGTCGTCGCTCGGGCCCTCGGCCGCGGCGATCTCGGCGGAGACCCGGTCGTAGTGCTTGCGGATCGCGGACATGGTCCCGTAGAAGATCACCATGCCGAGCAGGGCGACCCACGCCCCGTGGGTGAACTTGGTGGCCAGGACGACCACCAGCACCATGCCGGTGAAGAAGGCGCCGAAGGTGTTGATGGCCCGGGAGCGGTGCATGCGCCGGCGGGCGGCGGGATCGCGTTCGGACCGCAGGTGGCGGTTCCAGTGCCGGACCATGCCGATCTGGCTCAGCGTGAAGGAGACGAAGACGCCGACGATGTACAGCTGGATCAGCTTGGTCGAGTCGGCGTCGTAGATCCACACGAGCAGCATGGCGGCGCCCGCGAGGAGCACGATGCCGTTCGAGAAGGCGAGTCGGTCGCCGCGGGTGTGCAGCTGGCGGGGCAGGTAGCGGTCCTGGGCGAGGATCGAGCCGAGCAGCGGGAAGCCGTTGTACGCGGTGTTGGCGGCCAGGAAGAGCACCAGCGCGGTGGCCGCGGCGAGCACGATGAAGAGGAGGCTGCCGTCCCCGAAGACGGCCTCGGCCACCTGGGAGATCACCGGGTGCTGGACGTACTCGGGGCCGACCGGGACCCCGTCCTGGAGCAGGTCGGTGCTGGGCTGCTCCGCCATCCGCACATCGGTGGCCATGGCCAGGCCGATGATCCCGCAGAACATGGTGACCGCCAGGCCGCCCATGAGGGCGAGGGTGGTGGCCGCGTTCCTGCTCTTGGGCTTGCGGAAAGCGGGGACGCCGTTGCTGATGGCCTCGACGCCGGTCAGCGCGGCGCAGCCGGAGGAGAAGGCCCGCAGCAGCAGGAAGACGAGCGCGAAGCCGGCCAGTCCCTGGTGCTCGGGTTTGATCTCCAGGTCGGCGGTCGGCGCCTTCATGGTCTCGTCGAGCACGAAGCCGCGGTAGGCGCCGTAAGCGATCATGACGAAGACGGCCCCGACGAAGATGTAGGTCGGGATGGCGAACAGGCTGCCGGATTCCTTCACGCCGCGCAGATTCATCAGCGTGAGCAGCACAATCATGATCATCGCCGAGAGCACCTTGTGCTCGATGACGAAATCCACGGCGGAACCGAGGTTTTCCACGCCGGAGGAGATCGAGACGGCGACGGTCAGCACGTAGTCGACGAGCAGGGCGCTCGCCACGGTGAGACCGGCTTTCGGCCCGAGGTTGGTGTTGGCGACCTCGTAGTCGCCGCCACCGCTCGGGTAGGCGTGGACGTTCTGCCGGTAGGAGGCGACGACCGTGAACATCAGAACGACGACCGCGAGGGCGATCCAGGGGCTGAAGTGGTACGCCGACACACCGGCGATCGACAGGACCAGGAGGACCTCGCCCGGGGCGTACGCCACGGAGGAGAGCGGGTCGGACGCGAAGACGGGTAGGGCGATCCGCTTGGGGAGGAGGGTTTCCCCCAGTCGGTCGCTGCGTAGCGCCCGGCCGATCAGGATCCGTTTGGGCACGTCGGTCAGTTTGGACACGGAGAGGATCGTAAGCGTTCGAAATGGAGGGAGCGAACCCCCACCCCTTCGCACCGCAATCCCGCCGCAATTCCTCCCCGACTGGGCCGCAAGAACCTCCACTCGTGACCGCCCGTGTGTAGCTTGGGCCATGGTCTGAGACCCTGTGAAGCCAGAGCATGCAATGAGGCTGGGAACCAGCGAGCGCTGACAGCCGGAAGGACGGCCGTGCACATCGTCATCATGGGCTGCGGAAGAGTGGGCTCCGCCCTCGCGCAGACCCTGGAGCAGCAGGGGCATACGGTCGCAGTCGTCGATCAGGACCCCACCGCATTCCGCCGGCTGGGGGCCGGGTTCGGCGGCCGCCGCGTCACCGGTGTCGGCTTCGACCAGGACACCCTGAGGGAGGCCGGGATCGAGGACGCCGGCGCCTTCGCCGCCGTCAGCAGTGGTGACAATTCCAACATCATCGCCGCGCGCGTCGCCCGGGAGATGTTCGGCGTCGAGAACGTCGCCGCCCGTATCTACGACCCCAAGCGGGCCGAGGTGTACCAGCGTCTGGGCATTCCCACCGTCGCCACCGTCCGGTGGACCGCCGACCAGATGCTGCGCCGGCTGCTCCCCTCGGGCGCCGAGCCGCTGTGGCGCGACCCCAGCGGCGGTGTCCAGCTCGCCGAGGTGCACACCTCGACCGCCTGGATCGGGCACAAGGTCAGCAGGCTGCAGGAGGAGACCGGCGTGCGCGTGGCCTTCCTCACCCGCCTGGGCGAGGCCGTCCTGCCCACCTCGGCCACGGTCCTGCAGGAGGGCGACCTCGTCCACGTGATGATGCGCACGGACGAGATCGACAAGGTCGAGGAGGCCTTCGCCGAGGGTCCTGAGGAGGCACACGCATGAGGGTCGCTATCGCCGGGGCGGGCGCGGTGGGCCGTTCCATCGCGGGCGAACTGCTGGAGAACGGCCACGAGGTGCTCCTCGTCGACAAGGCGCCGAGCGCCATCTCCGTGGAGCGGGTGCCGCGCGCCGAGTGGCTGCTGGCCGACGCCTGCGAGATCACCTCGCTGGACGAGGCGGCGCTCCAGCGCTGCAACGTGGTCATCGCGGCGACCGGCGACGACAAGGTCAACCTGGTCGTCTCGCTGCTCGCCAAGACCGAGTACGGGGTCCCGCGCGTGGTGGCCCGTGTCAACAACCCGAAGAACGAGTGGCTGTTCAACGAGTCGTGGGGTGTCGATGTCGCCGTCTCCACGCCCCGCCTGATGTCGGCCCTGGTCGAGGAGGCCGTGAGCGTCGGCGACCTGGTGCGGCTGCTGCGCTTCAGCCACGGCGACGCCAACCTGGTCGAACTGACCCTGCCGGCCGACTCCTCGGTCACGGGCACCCAGATCGGCGACATCAGCTGGCCCGAGGACACCTCGCTGGTCACGATCATCCGCGGCAACCGGGTCCTCACCCCGCACGCGGAGGAGACCCTGGAGGCGGGCGACGAACTGCTCTTCGTGGCCGCGCAGGCCCGCGAGGAGCAGCTGGAGATCCTCCTCCAGGCCCGCCGCTAG
>NZ_JBHXRU010000153.1:0-9977 GCF_042716255.1 Streptomyces sp. NPDC058662
GGCCGGGGGCCGGTCGCGCGCCGTGCGGGGAGCGTGCGGGGCCGCGGGGCCGCGGGGCCGACGGATCGTGCCCCGCGTCAGGATCCGACGGCCTCCGGCTCCGCGGTGCCGGTCGGGCGGGCTTCGACCGGCGGGGCCGCCGGCGCGCGCCCGACGGGACCGGGCGCGGGTCCACCCGCCACGAACGGTCGCCACCACGGGGCGCTCGGGGCGTCGGCGGAGCCGGGCTCGAAGGGCTGGCCGGGCACCGGGAGCGCGATCGCGGCGCCCGCCCCGGTCGCCGCGGCGACGGTCCCCTCGCCCGGCTCGTCCCACGGGTGCGGGGCCAGGTTGAAGGTGCCCCAGTGGATCGGCAGCATCGTGCCGTGCGGGGTGCCGCCCTGGAGGTCGAGATGGGCGCGCATGCCCTCCTCGGGGGTCATGTGGATGTCGGGCCAGTACTCGGAGTAGGCGCCGATCTGGATCATCGTGGCGTCGAACGGGCCGTGCGCGGCGCCGATCTCCTCGAATCCGGGGAAGTAGCCGGTGTCCCCGCTGTGGTAGATCCGGTGCTCGTCGCCGCGGACGACCCAGGAGGCCCACAGGGTGTGCTGCTGGTTGCGCAGGCCCCGTCCGCAGAAGTGGCGCGCGGGGGTCGCCGTGAGCGAGAGCCCGGCCACCTTCACGGACTCGTTCCAGTCCAGCTCGTGCAGCCGGTCCGCGGACACGCCCCAGCGCTCCAGGTGCGCGCCCACGCCGAGCGGGACCGCGAAGACCGTGTCCGTACCGGCCAGCTGCTTGATCGTGGGCAGGTCGAGGTGGTCGTAGTGGTCGTGGGAGATCACCACCACGTCGACCGGGCCCAGCGAGGCCAGCGGGACCGGCACCGGGTGCAGCCGCTTGGGGCCGGCGAAGGGGAAGGGGGAGCAGCGCTCGCCCCACACCGGATCGAAGAGCACCCGGCGCCCGTCGATCTCGGCGAGCACGCTGGAGTGCCCCATCCACGTCAGGCGCAGTCCGCTCGCGGGCGGCTTCGCAAGCTCCGCCAGGGTGGTCGGGTAGACGGGGATCGGCGCGCCGGGGATGCGCCGGACCCGCTGCTCCTTGTGGAAGTAGACCTTGGCGAACTCCCGCATCGAGCCCGAGGGCCTGGTCCGGGCCCCCACCGGGTTCTGGAAGACGCCGTCGGCGAAGTGGGGTGAGCGGTGGATCCGCTCCAGCCGGGCGCCGGACGGGTCCGCGCCGAAGGCTTCGGGCCGCAGGGCGCGCAGCCGTGGACGCAGGGGACGGGAGCCGGTCAAAGCGCCTCCTGGGAGGGTGGTGGCAGGACGGTCGTGGGTCTACGACCATCCCAACGCGTACCGGCCCCGAAGGATTCCGGTTCCGGCCGCCGTCCGCTCCGGCGCCCCCGCGTCGCCCCCGTCACAGCCGCCCGGCCCCCGTGCCGCCCCCGTCACAGCTACCGCCGTGGCGCCCCCGCCACAGCCGCCCGGCCCCCGTACCCGCGGACCGGCCCCCGCCGGCTACAGCGGGAGCAGGTCCGGCCGCTTCGCCTCGACGTGGTCCCCGGAGGACTCCCCGCGCAACCGTCGGCCGATCCACGGCGCCAGGTGCTCGCGGGCCCACTGGATGTTGTCCCGGGTCACGTCCACCGAGCCGCGCGGGCGCTCCGGCGGCCACGGCTGGTCGGGGTCGGCCGGTACCTCCAGGCCCAGCACCTGTGCCGCCCGCAGGGCGACCCGGGTGTGCCCGTCGGGCGACAGGTGCAGCCGGTCGCCGTCCCAGGCCCGCCGGTCCTGGACGGACTTGAGCGACCACAGGTCGAGCACCGGGCAGTCGTACCGGTCGGCGATGGCGCGGACATGCGCGCTGTACGTCGCCACCTTGCCCCGGATGTGCCGCAGGACGGGCACTCCCCGGGTGTCGAAGCCGGTCGTGATCATGACCTGGCCGACCGAGCCGGCGAGGTCGGCCACGGCCGCCTCGAACCGCTCGGCCACGTCGTCCGGGTCGCTGCCCGGCCGGATGATGTCGTTGCCGCCCGCGCAGAAGGTCACCAGGTCCGGGCCGAGCTGTTTGGCCCTCGGCACCTGCTCGGCCACGATCTGGTCGAGGAGCCGCCCCCGGACGGCCAGGTTCGCGTAGCGGAAGTCGTGTTCGTCGCGCTGGTCGGCCAGAAGGACGGCGAACCGGTCCGCCCAGCCGAGATAGGTGCCCCCGGGTCCCGGGTCCCCCACACCCTCGGTGAAGCTGTCCCCGATCGCCGCGTACGAGCCGATGGTCTTGAGTTTCGTCGTCGTCGCTGCCACGAGACACCATCCTTCACTCTCGTGCACGACCTACGCCAACGTAATGGGGGGTTGACGGACCGTGATCTGTACCACCCGGGGGACCAGGAATAAGTGCGCGTGGGGCCGGGACCCCCCTCGGGTCCCGGCCCCACGCGTGTCAGCGCTCCGACGGCGGGTGCCGTCAGATGGTCACGCCCTTCGAGCGCAGGTAGCTCAGCGGGTTGATGTCCGAGCCGTAGGACGGGCCGGTGCGGATCTCGAAGTGCAGGTGCGGACCGGTGGAGTTGCCGGTGGAACCGGAGAGGCCGATGCGCTGGCCGGCGGTGACGCTCTGGCCCGACGAGACGGACAGCGAGGACAGGTGGGCGTACTGGGAGTACTTGCCGTCCGCGTGCCGGATGACGACCTCGTTGCCGTACGAACCGCTCCAACCGGCGGAGACCACGGTGCCCGCGCCGACGGCCTTGACCGTGGTGCCGGAGCTCGCCATGAAGTCGAGGCCGGTGTGGTAGCCGGAGGACCACATCGCACCGGCGACCCGGTACTGGGTGGACACCCCGCCGCTGACGGGGGCGACGAAGCCGCCGGCGGCGACCGTGTTCGAGCCGGCCGCGGAGCCGGCCGGGGTGCCGGCGTCCTGGGGCTGCTGCTTCGGCTGCGGCTTGCGGACGGGGGCCGCGGCGGGCTCGTCCCTCTCGGCCGCCGCGCCCTTCCCGGCCGCCGGGGCCTTGTCGGAGGACTTCGCGGCGGGCGCCGGGGCGGTCTGCGTCGGAGCGGCCTTGCCCGGCGCGCCGAGCGTGAGGCGCAGGCCCGGGTGGATCAGCGACGGGTCGGAGCCGACGGCCTCGCGGTTGTCGGCGTACAGCTGCTCCCAGCCACCGGACAGCTGCCGCTCGACGGCGATCTTGGAGAGGTAGTCGCCCGGCACGACCGTGTACACGGTCGGGGCGGCCTGCGCCGTCACGGGCACCGCCTGCGGCGCCACCGGGGCCGCGGCCTGGAGCTGCGGCGCCGCGGCGGGGACCACCGCGGGAGCCGCGGCCGGCGCGCCGGCCGCCTGGGCGCCGGCGGCGCCCATCAGCGGCAGCGCCAGGGCGGCGCCGCCGGTACCGGCGACGGCGAGACCGCGCGATATCGAGCGGGACTTGGGACGGCGGTGCTTACCCTTTGCAGGCATGGCGAATTCCTCTCCGTCGCCTACGAGGTGAGCTGTCGGGTTCGGACTGGAGATGTCCGGCCGTCCATGTGCGAGACATGTACGGCTTCACCCCGAGCTGTCCGGATACGAAGATCCGGACAGCGGCTTACCTGGGTCCCCCGCTCCTGCCGCGCGCGTGAATAGTCGGGTGCGGTTTCCGGGAGGCGGCAGGATTAGGCGGTCCACCCGGATCGATCGCGAAGGTAATCCAGTCCGACCGCAGGTAACAAGCCATGAATTCCCGGACGGATTCCCGGGGGTGAGGGATCGACGGAATTCCGGTCACCCTCTGTCCATTCCGCCGCGGCAACAACCGTCCTGGCTGGGCCATTCGGCTTCCGCGATCAGGCACGCACGGTCACCGTATGATCTGGCTCACGGGGAGGCGCGCGATCTGGCCGCCGCCTACGGCAAGTTAGTGCCAAGTAGCCCAATTCGGACACGCCACCACACAGCGGAGGAGTTCCCGTGACCCAGCAGATACCCCCGGCGCCGCCCGCACAGCCGCAGCCCGAGCCGGAGTTGTCCGGTGTGCGTAATTTCCGCGATGTGGGCGGATTGCCGACGGTGGACGGGCGAAGGGTCAAGCCGGGACGACTGTTTCGAAGCGGACATCTGGCGCATGCCACCGATACCGATGCGGAGTTCCTCTCCTCGCTCGGCCTCCACACCGTCTTCGACTTCCGCAACGCCGCCGACCACTCCCTGGAGGGCGCCGACATCGAGCTGCCCGGCGTACGGAACGTCAACATCCCGCTCTCGGACCCCGCCGACGGCCGGGAGTTCTGGAAGATGGTCCGCGAGGGCGACCTCGAACAGCTCCGCTCGGTACTCGGCGACGGCCGGGCCGCGGCCCGGATGGCGAACTCCTACCGCCAGATGATCAGGTACCGCACGGCCGAGCACAGCCGGGTGGTGCACGCCCTCGCCGAGGAGAGCGTCCCGGCCCTGATGCACTGCGCGGCGGGCAAGGACCGGGCCGGACTGGCCATCGCCGTCACCCTCCTCGCGCTCGGTGTCGAACGCGACGCGATCGTCGCGGACTACCTGGAGTCCAACGCCCCGCACCGCCGCTACCGGATCCGCCGGAGCGGCGGCGCCGCCGAGGAGCGCACTCCCGAGGTGATGGAGCTGCTCGCCCCGCTCTTCGACGCCCGCGCCGACTACCTGACCGCCGCCTTCGAGACCATCGACGAGCAGTGGGGCGGAGTGGAGCGCTACCTGGCCGAGGGCCTCGGGCTGACACCCGGGACCCTCGTCCGGCTCCGCGACCGACTGCTGTCGTAGCGGGGCGCCGGGCCCGGGACCGGCCGGATGTCAGCGGTTGCCCACCGCCTGCTTGACCAGCGTCCGGCCGAAGTCCCACATGAGCCCCGAACCGCCGTGCGCCTCGTCCATGACCGCCCGGAACGCTCCGACGAACCGGTCGACGTCCCCCTCGTCCACGATCAGGGGCGGGATCAGTTTGATCACTTCCAGGTGGTCCCCGGAGACCTGCGTGAGGATCCGGTGCTTCTGCAGCAGGGGCACCACGACCATCTGCGCGAAGAGCCCCTTGCGGGCCGCCTGGAGCACGCTCCACCGGCTGCGCAGGCCCAGGGAGGACGGCCGGCCGAACTCGATGCCGATCATCAGCCCCCGCCCGCGCACCTCGTGCAGCAGCTCGTACTCGTCGACCATCGCCGCGAGCCGCCCACGCAGCAGGTCGCCCGTGGAGCGGGCGTTGGCCACGAGTTCCTCGTCCTCCATCACGGACAGGACCGCGAGCCCGGCCGCCATCGCCTGAGCGTTGGAGCCGAAGCTCGCGGAGTGCACGAGGACCCGGTCCATGGACGAGTAGACCTTCTTGAAGATCCAGTCCTTGCCCAGGGTCGCGCCGACCGGTACATAGCCGCCCGACAGCGCCTTGGCGACGCAGACCAGGTCCGGTTCCACGCCCGGTTCGTGCTGGTAGGCGTAGAAGTCGCCGGTACGTCCGAGGCCGGTCTGCACCTCGTCCGCGATGAGCAGCGCCTTGTGCCGGTGCAGCAGCTCCTGCGCCGCGAGCAGGAACCCGGGCGGCGCCGCGAGGACGCCCTTGCCCTGGATCGGCTCCACCACGAGGGCCGCCACGTCGCCGCGCGCGAGCTCCCGTTCCAGGGCCGCCAGGTCTCCCAGCGCGATCCCCGTGTCGGGGAGCAGCGGTGCGAAGCCGTCCCGGAAGCCGCTCTCCCCGTTCACCGAGAGCGAGCCGGTGGTGAGCCCGTGGAAGGCGTGGTGGCAGTACAGCACCCTGGGCCGGCCGGTGGCGTACCGGGCGAACTTCAGGGCGGTCTCCACGGCCTCGGTGCCGCTGTTGCCGAAGAAGACCCGGTCCAGGTGCGGGGTGTACGAGAGCAGCTTCTCCGCCAGCAGCCCGGGCAGCGGCTGGCAGTCGAAGCGGGTGAGGTCGGCGAGCTGGGCGTCCAGAACGTCGTGCAGGGCCCGGCGGACCACCGGGTGGTGGCGGCCGAGGCCCATCACTCCGAAGCCGGCCAGCATGTCGAGGTAGTCGTTGCCCTCGTCGTCCCAGAAGTGCGCGCCCTCGGCCCGTTCGTAGACCTTGTCGAAGCCGATGGTGCGCAGCATCCGGGGCAGCTGGTGGTTGAGGTGGCGGGCGTGCAGCTCGTACCGTTCCCCGCCGCGCGCGGCCAGCAGGGCGCCGAGGTCGAAGCCCCCGCCCCGGGCGCTCGGCGTCCGACCTCCCGGGGGCGCCGTCATGCCGACGCGCCCCGGTTCCCGGCGATCGTCTCGCGGGCCGCCCGGAGGGACTCCTTGAGGGAGCCCATGGTGGCGAGGACGGCGGTGGGCTCGTAGCCGCAGTGCGCCATGCAGTTCGCGCAGCGCGGGTCCTTGCCCCGGCCGTACTTGGTCCAGTCGGTGTCGTCGATGAGCTCCCGGTAGGTCGGGACGTAGCCGTCGCTCATCAGATAGCAGGGGCGCTGCCAGCCGAAAAGGGAGTAATTCGGGATCGCCCAGGCCGTGCAGGGGAAATCGGCCTTCCCTTCCAGGAAGTCCAGGAAGAGCGGGGAGTGGTTGAGCCGCCAGCGCCGCCGGTTGCCGCCCGCGAAAGCCTTCCTGAAGAGTTCACGGGTCTGTTCGACACCCAGGAAGTGCTCCTGGTCGGGGGCCTTCTCGTAGGCGTAGGCGGGCGAGATCATCATCTCGTCGACCCGGAGGTCGTCATTGAGGTAGTTGAGCACCTCGATGATGGTCTGCGGTGTGTCGGTGTTGAAGAAGGTGGAGTTCGTCGTCACCCGGAATCCGCGCCGCTTCGCCTCCTTGATGGCCGCGACCGCCTCGTCGAAGACGCCTTCCTTGGCCACGGACTCGTCGTGGCGCTCGCGCAGTCCGTCGATGTGCACGGCGAAGGCGAAGTAGGGGGACGGTGTGAACTTCTCGATCTTCTTGCGCAGCAGCATCGCGTTGGTGCAGAGGAACACGTATTTCCGCTTCGCCACCAGCTGCCTGACGATCTCGTGGATCTGCGGGTGCATCAGGGGCTCTCCGCCCGCGATGGACACCATCGGAGCGCCGGACTCCAGCACGGCCCCGACCGCCTGGGCGACCGGCATGCGCTGCTTGAGCACCCCGGCCGGGTGCTGGATCTTCCCGCATCCCTCACAGGCGAGGTTGCAGGCGTACAGCGGTTCCAGCTCGACGATCAGCGGGAACTTCTCACGCTTGCGGAGCTTCTGTTCGAGAAGATAGGTCCCGACCCTGATGGACTGTCGCAGTGGCATGGCCATCTGGCTCACCTCCGGGGGAGCAGCGAAGAACGGTGCCATTCGTAGAACGCGGGCAGTACGGCGCGCAATACACGGAAGGCCGATATTCCACCGCGGACGGTGCCGATACGGACGAGCTCGTGCTCCGGAGCGTCCACGATCACCCGGACGGCCGCAACCGGGCGCCCGCCCGCGCGGGCGGCGGTCCACAGGGTGGCCGCGGACTCCATGTCGACCGCGACCGCGCCGGTGGCCCGCAGCCGTGCGCGCTCCTGGCCGCGGACGACGCGGTCGGACCCGGTCAGTGCGCCGAGGTGCACCGTGCGGCCGGGAACGGCCCGGGCCAGGGCCTCGGCGAGCAGGGCGGTGCCGGTGCAGGCGACCGTCCCGCGAGGGTCCCGGGCCTCCTGGGCGACGACCAGGTCGCCGGGGTGCATGCCGGGGACCAGTCCGGCGCAGAAGCCGGTCGCGAGGACGGCGGCCCCGGCCATCCCCGGCCGCGCCAGCGTCCGCTCCACGGCCCGTTCGGCCGCGCGCGGCCCCATGCCGGTGCGCAGGACGGCGTACTCCTCGGGAGCGCCGCGGCCCGTACCGCGCAGGGCGGCCCGCTCGATGCGCAGGGCGCAGGCGACCACCAGCGGGCCGGGGACGGCCGGCCCGGGCCCGCGCGCGCCCATCACGCGCCCCCGTACGGGGGCGCGTGGGCCCCGGGGGACGCGAACGGCTCCCCGTACAGGTAGCGGCCGAGTGCGGTGAGGGGGAACACCTGCCGGTACAGGTGGTAGTTGATGGAGAAGTCCCACGGGAAGCCGGTACCCGTGAAGTGCGGCTCGTCCCAGGAGCCGTCCTCGGCCTGCGTCCGCACCAGGTGGGCGATGCCCCGTTCGACGGCCTCGCTGTCGCGTTCGCCGGCCGAGAGCAGGGCCATCAGCGCCCACGCGGTCTGGGAGGCGGTGGAGGCGCCCTTCCCGGCCCAGGACCGGTCCTGGTAGGAGCGCTGGTCCTCGCCCCAGCCGCCGTCCTCGTTCTGTACGGACTCCAGCCAGCGCACGGCCCGCCGGACGGCGGGGTGCGAGGGGGCGATGCCGGCGGCGGTCAGCGCCGGCACCACCGACCCGGTGCCGTAGACGTAGTTGGTGCCCCAGCGCCCGAACCAGCCGCCGTCCGGCTCCTGTTCGGCGAGGAGCCAGGCGATGCCGCGCCGGGTCCGTGCGTCGCCGGCGCGGCCCTCGAAGGCGAGCATCTCCACGACGTGGGCGGTGACGTCGGCCGACGGCGGGTCGATGACCTCCCCGAAGTCGCAGAAGGGCAGCCGGTTGGGCAGCGGGCTGGTGTTGTCGGCGTCGAAGGCGCCCCAGGCGCCGTTCTTCGACTGCATGCCCAGGGTCCAGGACACCCCGCGGGCGATGGCCGCCTCGACCCGCCCCGGGTCGGGGTGCTGGATCCGGCGCAGGGCCAGGACCACCTCGGCGGTGTCGTCGATGTCGGGGTAGGTGTCGTTGTGGAACTCGAACGCCCAGCCTCCCGGGGCGAGTCCGGGTCGACGCACCGCCCAGTCGCCGCTGCGCACGACCTCCTCGCCCAGCATCCAGTCCGCGGCCTTGACCAGGGCCGGGTGGTCGGGCCGCAGGCCCGCGTCGGCCAGGGCGATCGCGGCCAGGCAGGTGTCCCACACCGGGGACTGGCAGGCCTCGATCATCCGGGCGCCGTCCTCGCGCCACACCGCGAAGCGGTCCAGGGACTCCAGTCCGGCCCGCATCACCGGGTGCCTGAGGTCGTAGCCGAGCAGGTGCAGGGCGATGACGGAGTACACGGCGGGCGGCTGGATCCCGCCCCAGCAGCCGTCGATCTCCTGGCGCTCCACGATCCAGCGGCCCGCGGTGGCCATGGCCGCCCTGCGGAGCCGGCGGGGGGCGAACCGCCGGTAGACGTGCAGCGCCCTGTCCATCCGCTGGAAGACGCCTTCCCAGCAGGCCAGCGGGGCCCGGCGGGGGGCGGGGTACGGGTTCCGGGCGTCGGCGTGCAGCTCGTCCAGGGTGAAGGGGGCGGGGCGGACGGGCCGCATCGCGGAGACCACCGTGAGCGGGACGATGGTTTGGCGGGCCCAGCAGCCGAAGTCGTAGATGTTGAGCGGCACCCAGGGGGGCAGGAAGACCAGCTCCGGCGGGAGTTCGGGCAGGTGGTCCCAGCTCCACCAGCCGAAGAGCGCCAGCCAGATGCGGGTGAAGACGCGGGCGGCGGCGATCCCTCCGTGGGCCCGGATCCAGGCCGAGGCGCGGGTCATGTGCGGCGCGTCGGGCGCGTCCCCCGCCAGGCGCAGGGCGACGTACGCCTCCACGGTGGCCGAGAGGTCGGGCGGGCCGCCGTGGAAGGTGGCCCAGGTACCGTCCTCCCGCTGCTCGCCCCGGATGAAGAGGGCGGCGGCCCGGGTGACGTCCTCGTCCCCGATGCCGAGGAACTGGCGCAGCAGCAAGTCCTCGGCGTCCATGGTGACGTTGGTCTCCAGGTCACCCTTCCACCAGCCCTCGGGGTCCTGACGCGCCAGGAGGTGCCGGGCCGCGCGGGCGGTGGCCTCGTACACCTCCCGCGGGCTGCCGTCCGGCGGCTCGGGCAGGTCCGCGGCCGCGCGCCCCGTGCCGGGCCCGCCCGCCGGTCGGAGCCCGGCCCGGGGTGCGGCCGCCCGGGCGGGGTGGGGCGGCGCCGCGATCCTCCCCCCGGCCGCCGCCGGGACGGCTCCGGGCCGGTCGGGTCCCGGTGCGGCGG
>NZ_JBHXRU010000154.1:0-9667 GCF_042716255.1 Streptomyces sp. NPDC058662
GCTGAGCCCCGGCCCGGCGGGCGGCGGTCCCGGCTCCTAGGCCGGGCGCTGGAGCACCACCAGGCACCGCCCCGTCAGCGCCACCCGGTCACCGGCCGCGAACTGCGGTCCGGTGCCGGGCGGCAGGACGTCCGGGCGTGCCGTGTCCACCACCAGGTGCCACTGCGTGCCGTGCCCCGGCGGGACCGTGAACTCCTGCGGCTCGGGCGCCGCGTTGAACATCAGCAGGAACGAGTCGTCGGTGATCCGCTCGCCCCGGCTGCCCGGTTCGGAGATGGCTTCCCCGTTGAGGAACACCGTCAGCGCCCGCGCGTGCTGCGCCTGCCAGTCCCGGGCCCGCATCTCCTCGCCCTGCGGGGTGAACCAGGCGATGTCCGACAGCTCGTCGTGCGTCCCCTCGACCGGACGGCCGTGGAAGAACCGCCGCCGCCGGAAGACCGGGTGGTCGCGCCGCAGCCAGACCATCTGCCGGGTGAACTCCAACAGCGCGGGCGAGGGCTTGCCCGGCTCCGGCCAGCGCACCCACGAGAGGTCGTTGTCCTGGCAGTACGCGTTGTTGTTGCCGCCCTGCGTCCGGCCGAACTCGTCGCCGTGGCTGAGCATCGGGACGCCCTGCGAGAGCATCAGCGTGGCCGTGAAGTTGCGCATCTGGCGCTCGCGCAGCTCCAGCACGGCCGGATCCTCGGTCGGCCCCTCCACCCCGCAGTTCCACGAGCGGTTGTGGGTCTCGCCGTCCCGGTTGCCCTCGCGGTTGGCCTCGTTGTGCTTCTCGTTGTAGGAGACGAGGTCGTGCAGGGTGAAACCGTCGTGGCAGGTGGTGAAGTTGATGGAGGCCAGCGGGCGCCGCCCGTCGTCCTGGTAGAGGTCCGAGGAGCCGGTCAGGCGGCCGGCGAACTCCGCGAGCGTACGGGGCTGCCCGCGCCACAGGTCCCGTACCGTGTCCCGGTACTTGCCGTTCCACTCGGTCCACAGCGGCGGGAAGTTGCCCACCTGGTAGCCGCCCTCGCCCAGGTCCCACGGCTCCGCGATCAGCTTCACCTGGCTGACCACCGGGTCCTGCTGGACCAGGTCGAAGAACGAGGACAGCCGGTCCACCTCGTGGAACTGGCGGGCCAGTGTCGCCGCCAGGTCGAAGCGGAAGCCGTCCACGTGCATCTCGGTGACCCAGTAGCGCAGCGAGTCCATGATCAGCTGGAGCACGTGCGGGGACCGCATCAGCAGGGAGTTCCCGGTGCCGGTGGTGTCCGTGTAGTGCCGCGGATCGTCGGCCAGGCGGTAGTACGAGGCGTTGTCCAGCCCGCGGAAGGACAGCGTCGGGCCGAGGTGGTTCCCCTCGGCGGTGTGGTTGTAGACCACGTCCAGGATCACCTCGATCCCGGCCTCGTGCAGGGCCCTGACCGCCGACTTGAACTCCAGCACCTGCTGGCCCCGGTCGCCCGAGGCGTAGCCGTTGTGGGGGGCGAAGAAGCCGATGGTGTTGTAGCCCCAGTAGTTGCTCAGCCCGTCGTTGACCAGCCGGTGGTCGTGGACGAACTGGTGCACCGGCATCAGCTCCAGCGCCGTCACCCCGAGCTTGGTGAGGTGCCCGATGACCGCCGGGTGCGCGAGCGCGCCGTACGTGCCGCGCAGCTCCTCGGGGAGGTCCGGATGGTTCATCGTCAGACCCTTGACATGGGCCTCGTACAGCACAGTGTGGTGGTACTCGTGCCGGGGCGGCCGGTCGTTCGCCCAGTCGAAGTACGGGTTGACCACGACCGAGCTCATGGTGTGGGGGGCCGAGTCGAGGTCGTTGCGGGAATCGGGCCGGCCGAAGTGATAGCCGTACACCTGTTCGCCCCAGGCGACGCTGCCGCTGATGGCCCGCGCGTAGGGGTCCAGGAGCAGCTTCGCGGCGTTGCAGCGCATCCCGCGCTCGGGTTCGTACGGGCCGTGCACGCGGAACCCGTAGCGCTGGCCCGGCATGATGCCGGGCAGGTAGGCGTGGCGGACGAACGCGTCCGTCTCACGCAGTTCGACGGCGGTCTCCGAGCCGTCGTCGTGCAGCAGGCACAGCTCGATGCGACGGGCGGCCTCGGAGTAGACCGCGAAGTTGGTACCGGCGCCGTCGTAAGTGGCGCCCAGGGGATACGCCTGTCCCGGCCAGACCTGCATAGATAACGACTCTTCCCTCGGTGTCGGAGGATGTCCCGGCTGACCCGGCATGGACCACGTCACTTGCCAGATCTTCCCCGAAAGAGCGGCTCCACGCGGGGACTTGTGTTGCTCCTCCCGGGTGACCCGGTGAGCGGACAGTAGGGTCGGCGGACTGTACGGGCATCGGATAATGGGTCAACGGACAGCCGGTGTACGGACCATCGGGCTGCGTCGGGCCGCGCGCGCGGAGTACCCTTCCGTGATCACTGGAGACGGGCGTCCAGACGCAGAAGGCGGTGCACGGGTGAGCTCGGGAGGTCTGGAGCTGCCCCCTGGTGACAGCGGTCACGAGGGTGGCCCGGCGGACGCACCGGGGAGCGCCCCCGCAGGGGCGCCCGCGGGGGTCGCGGCGGGGGCGGTGTCCCTGGCGGGCGGACCGGCCGCGGGCGGGAACGCGGGAGCCGGGGCCGAGCTGGAGTGGAGCGCGGAGGCCTGGAGCGAGGTCCGTACCCGGGCCCAGCGGGCCGGCCGGGCGTACATCTGGCTCAACCTCGTCGAACAGCGGCTGCGGTCGGTGGTCGGCGCGGTCCTGCGGCCGATCTACGAGCCCGTGCACGGCGGGGACGACTGGGTCGTCGCCGCGGCCGGGCCCGCCGGGCAGGAGTGGGTGCAGCGGGCCGTGGCCGTGCGCGAGGTCAGCAGGCGCAAGGGCTACCTGCTCGACTCCGCCGACGACAACGTGCTGAGCTTCCTGACCCTGCCGCAGCTGCGGGAGCTGATGGTCCAGCACTGGCCCTGCTTCGAACCGTACTTCGACGACCGGCGCGAGATCGAGCTGGCCATGGACGAGCTGGAGGTCACCCGCAACGTCGTCTCCCGCAACCGGGCGCTGTCGCGCGCGGTGCTGGAGCAGGCGGAGCGGGCCTCGGCCCGGCTGCTGGAGGTGCTGGGCGGCGGCGCGGGCAGCCCCGCGGCGGACCGGCTGCCGATCGACGCCGTCGAGGACCTGGTGGGCGACCGGTACGCGGACGTCATCTCGGTCCACCCGGACCGGGTGCGGCTCCAGCGGCAGCTCCCGGCGGAGGACCTCTTCGGCGGCGCCCGGCGCCTCGACGCCATCGGCATAGGCCTCAACCTGCTCGTCCAGAACTTCTCGGGCCGAAGACTCGTCCGGCTCACCGAGGCGGGCTGCCGGGTGCGGCTGCTGTTCCTGAACCCGGCGAGCAGCGCGGTCAAGCGGCGCGAGCGGGAGCTGGGCCTGCGCAAGGGCGAGCTGAGCCGCTCGGTCGAGATGAACATCCTGCACGTGCGCCGGGTCCGGGCGGGCCTGCGCGACCCCTCCCGCTTCGACATCCACGTCTTCGACGAGACCCCGCGCTTCACGGCCTACCTGGTCGAGGGGGAGTCCTCGGGCATCGCGGTCGTCCAGTCGTACCTGCGCCGCGCGCGCGGCATGGAGTCGCCCGTCCTGGTCCTGCGCGGCGGGGGTGGCGGGCGCGGGGTGCGCAAGGACGCGGAGCTCGGGCTGTTCACGACGTACCGGGAGGAGTTCGAGTCGGTGTGGGAGGACTCCCGCCCGGTCTCCTGAGCCGTCCTCACCCCTGCCCCCTGTTCCCCGGCCCCTGTCCCCGGCCCCCCGGCCCCCTGTCCCCCGCCCCCCGGGAGCGGGCCTGTCAGTGGCCCGTGGCAGGCTGAATGCCGTTGACCGAAGGTGTGTGTTCGTACGGGGGAGGGGCGCGGGATGGGGGACTGGCACGGCGGTGTGCTGATCGGGTTCGACCTGGAGACGACCGGCACGGAGCCGGGGGAGTCGCGGATCGTGACGGCGGCCGTGGACGGCGGCGGGGTCCGTGCCCGGCGCCGTCCGGCGGCCCACGCCGGAACGAGGGCCGCGTGATGAGCTGGATCAGCGGGCCACTGGTGGCCTTCGACCTGGAGACCACGGGCACCGATGTCGAGACCGACCGCATCGTCACAGCGGCGGTCGTGCGGCTGGACGCGGCCGGGGCCGTCTCGGCCGAACGGACCTGGCTGCTCGATCCCGGGGTGGCGATACCCGAGCAGGCGTCGGCGATCCACGGCATCTCGACGGAGCACGCCCGCGAGCACGGGGCGCCGGCGGCTTCGGCCATCGAGGAGATCGTGCAGGCCGTCGCCGACGGGCTGCGCGCGGGGACGCCTCTGGTGGTGATGAACGCTCGCTACGACTTGTCGCTGCTGGACCGTGAGTGTCGGCGGTACGAGGTCGAGTCGATCAGCGAGCGGCTGGGCAGTGTGCCTTCGCCCGTCATCGATCCGCTGGTGATCGACAAGCATGTCGACAAGTACCGGAAGGGTAAGCGGGCCCTCCACGCGCTGTGTGCTCACTACGGCGTGTCGCTCGATGACGCGCACGACGCGAGGGCGGACGCCGTGGCCGCCGCCCGGGTGGTCCGACGCCTGGGTGAGAGGCATCGGCCCGTCGGGGCGATGCCCTTGGCGGATCTGCATGACCTCCAGGTGCGGGCGGCGGCGGAGCAGTCGGTCTCGTTGCAGGCGTACCTGCGACGCACCGCGGACCCGGCGGCGGTTGTCGAGCCCGCGTGGCCCCTCATCCCCCGGAGCCGATGACCGCGCTGGTCAGACTTCTCCGGTCGCGAGAGCCTGCGAGTGGTAAAGGGTGATCCGAGCGATGCTCGGTATGGCTCATCTGCACATGCCTCGGCGGGCGTCCCGCCGTCGGGGTACTCGATGCCCAGGTCGGAACCCGCTTCGGCGGAGTCCATGAGCACCGCCGGACCGTCATGCTCGGCGGGGTCCTGTCGGTCAGGGGCATGAGTCCCACTGGTCGCAGTACTCGATGTGGATCTCGCGCGCGTCGCCGAGAATGCCGGCGGTGGAGTGGAGTTCGGTGCAGAAGTGCGGGTAGCCCGGATGGACGGGGACGTACCCGGGGCCGTTTCGGGCGACGTCGAAGAAGTGCCGGGCGGTGTCCTTGAATACCTTCGCGCTGCCGGTCATGAAGAGGGTCTCGGCGTGGAGGTGCTGGTGGAAGAGATCCCGGTTCTCCCGGTGGTGCCGTGCCTCGTGATCAATCACGGCTCCCTCGGTGTGTCCTGGGCCGGGCAGCGTCACGGTCTGGGGGCGCCCTGGGCCGAGCCGCCCTCGTATCTCCTTCCAGCGTGAGGGTGCGAACTGGAGCGAGTGGTGCAGCAGTACGAGATCAAGCTGCCGTGTGCCGTCTTCCGGCAGCTCCCGTGAGGGGCCACGGTTCCCCCGCATCGGCAGGTGGACCAGCGAGCGCGGTGAAGAGGCAGCGAGCTTCCACAGCCCACCGATTCGTCGGGCGGCGTCCTGATCGAGGTAGGTGTCCAGGTGTCGATCGTGGTCGATGAGCACGGCGTGGACCAGGGGTCGGGCGGGTCGGATGACCTTGAACTCCGCGGATCCGAGCCGTGCTTGGTGGATGGTGACGGGTAGCTTCATTGGTTCTCCGGGACACGGCGGTGGACATCGGCGGCGAGAGCAGCCAGTGATCGTGAGGGTGTCGGTGTAGTCGTCGTTGGCCGGGTGAACGTCGAGCTGCCGTGGTGATCCCGCCCTCCAGCCCAGCGCGACGAGGCGTTCGTCGCGGGCCGGCAGTGCTCCGGTCAGAAGGCGTGCCAGCGCGTCGCGTGGTCGCCCTGGCGCAGGGAGGTGACGCGGCGGCGGAATTCCGCGAGGGCCCTCGGATCGGCCGGGGCGTGCTGCGCGACCCAAGCGCAGCTGGCCGTCTCGCGCGCTCCGCGCAGGACCGCGCAGCCCGCCCAGGTGCGGACGTCCCACCCGTACGCCGTCGTGAACGCCTCGTACGACTCGGCGGGCAGGCCGTACCGGTCGCGCGAGAGGGCCATCACCACGAGGTCGTGCTCGCGCAGGTCCGCCGACACCGTCTCCAGGTCCACCAGGACCGGGCCGTCCGGCCCCACGTGGACGTTCCGGGGCAGGGCGTCGCCGTGCACGGTGCCGCGCGGCAGGTGCGGGGTCAGGCCCGCGACCTCGCCGGCGTAGGCGTCGCGGCGGGCCCGCAGGTACGCCGCGTCCTCGGGGTCGATCGCGTCCCCGGCCAGCCGCAGCCAGCGCTCGACCCCGCCCAGCAGGTCGCGCGGCGGGAGCGCGAAGGGCGGTGCGGGCAGGGCGTGGACGGCGCGCAGGAGCACGGCCAGGTCCTCGGGGCCCGCGGGCCGGACGGCATCGGGCAGCCGGTGCCACAGGGTCACCGGATGCCCGTCCACCAGCCGGGCCTCCGGCGCGGCCGCGCGTACCGCCGGGACACCGGACGCGGCGAACCAGTCCGCCACCGCCAGTTCCCGCTCGGCCCGCGGCAGCAGGGACGCCTCCCGGCCCACCTTGACGACCAGCTCGTCCACGGCGAAGACGGCGTTCTCGCCGAGGGAGAGGAGCGCCGGCCCCCGCCCCGGCCCCGCGCCGAGGCCCGCCGCCGTCAGTACGTCCCTGGCCCGCGCCTCGTCCATGCCCGTTCGCCCCGTCCTTCGCCGGATCGCCGTGAATCGGGCCAGTCTCGCATCCGGGTCCCCGCGTCCCAAGGCTGCACGGTTGCACGAGACGTCTCGTCTCGTTATAGTCGCGTCATGACCTCAGCCAAGCCCGCGCACATCGCCATGTTCTCCATCGCCGCCCACGGGCACGTGAACCCGAGCATCGAAGTCGTCCGGGAGCTCGTCGCCCGGGGCCACCGCGTCAGCTACGCCATCCCCGCCTCCTTCGCCGAGAAGGTCGCCGAGACCGGCGCCACACCGGTGGTCTACCGCTCCGTCCTCCCCACCGACGACGAGCCCGAGGCCTGGGGGACCGAACTCATCGACCACCTGGAGCCGTTCCTCGACGACGCCGTCCAGGCCCTCCCACAGCTCGCCGCCGCCTTCGAGGGCGACGAGCCGGACCTCGTCATCCACGACATCACGTCCTACCCGGCGCCCGTGCTCGCCCACCGCTGGGGCGTCCCCGCCGTCTCGCTCTCCCCGAACCTCGTCGCCTGGGAGGGGTACGAGGAGGAGGTGGCCGAGCCGATGCTCGCCGAACTGAAGGCCTCCGCGCGCGGGAAGGCCTACTACGCCGCGTTCGCCGCGTGGCTCACCGAGAACGGGCTCGGCGACCAGGTCGACCGCTTCCAGGGCCGCCCGCGCCGCAGCATCGTCCTGATCCCCCGCGTACTCCAGCCGCACGCCGAACGCGTCGACCCGTCCGTCCACACCTTCGTCGGCTCCTGCCAGGGCGAACGCGCCGACCAGGGCGGCTGGCAGCGGCCGCCCGCCGCCGAGGGCAAGAAGGTCGTCCTGGTCTCCCTCGGCTCCACCTTCACCCGCCAGCCCGCCTTCTACCGGGCCTGCGCGGACGCCTTCGGGGACCTCCCCGACTGGCACGTCGTCCTCCAGATCGGCACGTTCACCGACGAGGCGGACCTCGGGGTGCTCCCCGCCAACGTCGAGGTCCACCGGTGGGTCCCGCAACTGGACGTCCTGCGCCAGGCCGACGCCTTCATCACCCACGCGGGCGCCGGCGGGAGCCAGGAGGGCCTCGCGACCGGCACCCCGATGGTCGCCGTCCCCCAGGCCGTCGATCAGTTCGGCAACGCCGACATGCTGGTCTCCCTCGGCGTGGCCCGCCACATCCCGATGGCGGACGCGGACGCCCCGACCCTGCGGGAGGCGGTCCTGGCACTGGTGGCGGACCCCGCCGTGGCCGCCCGCGCCGAGGAGATCCGGGCCGGGATGGCCACCGAGGGCGGCACCCGCCGGGCCGCCGACCTCATCGAGGCCGAGTTGCCGCGGGGTCTTGTCACAGGCGCCCCCTAGGGTGCCCGCATGACGAACAAGGGCACGGCCAGGTACGCGGCACTGCTGCGCGGGATCAATGTCGGCGGGAACAAGAAGGTCCCCATGGCCGAGCTGCGCTCCGTGCTGGAGGGCCTCGGCCACCGCGACGTGGGCACGTACCTGCAGAGCGGCAACGCCGTCTTCAGCAGCGCCGGCGGGGACCCGGCGCAGCTCACCCGGCAGTTGGAGGCGGCCGTCGAGGCCCACTTCGGCTTCCGCGTGCCCTGCCTCGTGGTCGGCGCGGAATACCTGCGCGCCGTCGCGGAGGCCTGCCCCTTCCCCGCCGCCGCGCTGGAGGGGAAGCAACTGCACGCCACCTTCTGCTCCGAGCAGCCCGCAGCCGAGCGGTTCGCGGCGCTGGACGCGGCGGCGTACCTCCCGGAGGAGTACCGGGTCGGCGACCGCGTCCTGTACCTCTACACCCCGGACGGACTGGGCCGCTCCAAGCTGGCCGAGGCCCTCGCCCGGCCGGCCGTCGTCAAGGGCCTCGACGTCACCACCCGCAACTGGAACACCGTGGTCAAACTCGTCGAGCTCACCGGGCCGTGAGGCCGGAACCCGGGCGGAGCCCCGGTCCGCCGGCCTGACCCCGCGCGGCGGGGCCCGGGCGGCGGGGCCCGGGCGCAACGCGGCCGGCGGGATGTGCCAGGCTCGGTGCATGCGTTACATCATCATCGGCGCGGGCGCGGTCGGCGCCACCATCGGCGGACGGCTCGCGCAGGCGGGCCGCGAGGTCGTCCTCGCCGCCCGGGGCGCGCACGCGCAGGCCCTGCGCGCGGACGGACTGCGGCTCACGACCGCCGACGGCACCCGGGTGCACCGGCTGCCCGTGGTGGAGGGTCCGCGGGAGCTCGGCGAACTGCGGTCCGACGACGTGCTGCTGCTGGCCGTCAAGACCCAGGACGCGCTCGCCGCCCTCGACGCGTGGGGCGACGCCGAGGTGGCGGGCGGCGGCACGGGCGCCCAGCGGCTGCCCGTGCTGTGCGCGCAGAACGGCGTCGAGAGCGAACGCCTCGCACTGCGCCGCTTCGCGCGGGTGTACGGGGTGTGCGTGTGGCTGCCCGCCACCTTCCTGGAGCCGGGCGCGGTCTCGGCGCTGTGCGCGCCGCTGACCGGCATCCTGCACCTGGGTCCGGCGGCGGGCGGTGCGGCGGGCGGTGCGGACGGGCTCGCCCGGGCCGTCGCGGCGGACCTCGGCAGGGCCGGCTTCGAGGCGCCGGTCGTCGAGGACGTGATGCGCTGGAAGTACGGGAAGCTGCTCGGGAACCTGGGCAACGCGATCCAGGCGACGACAGGGCCGGAACCGGACCCGGCGAAGGCCGCGCTGCTGCTGCGCGCCGTCCGCGAGGCGAAGGCCGCGTTCGGGGCCGCGGGCATCGCGTACACCTCCGAGGCCGAGCAGTCGGCGGCGCGTGACGGCAAGGTGGACCAGCCGCAGGGGGTCCGGGGCGGCTCGTCGTGGCAGAGCCTGGCCCGGGGGACCGGCTCGGTGGAGGCGGACTACCTCAACGGGGAGATCTGCCTGCTGGGCAGGCTCCACGGCGTCGCGACCCCGGTCAACGACGTCCTGCGGCACGCGGCGAACATCTTCGCCCGGGAGGCGCTGCCGCCGGGTGCGATGTCCGTCGCGGACCTGACGGCGCTGGCCGACGAGGCGGCGGCCCGCGACCGGTGAGACC
>NZ_JBHXRU010000155.1:0-9205 GCF_042716255.1 Streptomyces sp. NPDC058662
GGTACGGGGTCGGCCGGGCACCGCCCGGAGCACCGGCCGGGTCAGGACGGCCGGTACTCCGCGTTCAGGACCGGACCGCCGCCCCGAGGACGTGCGGCCTCAGCTGTAGACGCCGAACTCGTGGAGCGAGTAGCCCCACCCGGTGCCGCGGGCGGTCAGCTGCAGGCGGACGTGGCGGGCGGTGGCGGTGACGTCGATGGTGTCGATGTCTCCGTTGCCGGCCGTGGTGGAGTGGACCGGGCGCCAGCCGGCGCCGTCGTCGGAGACCTGGACCTCGTAGGACTTGGCGTAGGCGGGGTCCCAGACGAGCTGCAGCGTGCGGATGGCCCTGGCAGCGCCGAGGTCCACCTGGATCCACTGGGGGTCGCTCCAGTCGCTGGCCCAGCGCGTGGTGGTGCTGCCGTCGGTGGCGTTGCCCGGCGCGCAGGGGCAGTCGCCGTACTGGGCCTGGTAGGAGGAGGCAGTGGTGGGCCGGTTCAGCGCGAGGTTCGTCCCGGACACGGGCGGCGCGACCACCTTGACGGACCGGGTCTCGATACCGGCGTTGCCCCGGCCGTCCTCAGCCTGGATGTAGACCTTCCAGACGCCGAGCTTGTCGGGCGCGGTGACGGCGAACGTGCCGTTGCCGGTCGCGCGCCACTGCGCGTCGACGAGCCGCTTGTCTCCGTTGGCGTAGTTGCCGCTGAGGTAGATCCTGGGCGTGACCGGGTCGCCGTCGGGGTCGCGGATGTCGGCGCGGACGGTGAACTCGCGGCCCGCCGGCGCCGCGGAGGCCGGGCTGACGGTCATGTTCGTGATGACGGGCGGCGTGTTGTCGCCCGCGGTGGAGCCGGAGTACGCCTTCTTCACGGCGTAGTACGAGAGCCGCTTGAGGCCGTCGGGCACGAGGTTGAACCAGATGCCGCCGAAGTCGTGCTCCAGGCCGTAGTGGAACAGGGTGGCACCGAGGGCGACGCCCCGGTGGCCGGTGACGCAGTTCCAGGCCTGGGTGTAGCCGTCGGCCTTCCGCACGTCGGTCGGCTCGTCCGGGATACCGTTGGCGTCGTCGGGGACCTCCCACTCGCCGGCGGGACCGCCCTCGGTGATGATGTACGGCTTGGTGTAGCCGCCGTCGATCCAGTCCTGGCGCACCCCGCAGATGTCGCCGTAGGAGTTCATGGAGTACAGGTCGAGGTCGGGCGCGTTGCGCTTGTAGTACGGCCAGGCACCGGTCCAGGCGTCGGTCGAGGTGACGGGGTGGTCCGGGTCGATGGCGTGGATCTTCCGCGCGACGTCGTTCACGAAGGAGGTGTAGGCGTTGCGCTGCGCCTCCAGCTCGCTCCCCCCGTAGCAGTTCTGCAGACCCAGCACGGACTCGTTGCCGACGTTCCACATGAGGGTCGCCGGGTGGCTCTTGTAGGTGTCCACCCATGTGCCGAACTCGGCGAGCATGGTGTTCTTGTACGTCGTGTCGGTGAGGTAGTTGACGCAGCCCCCGGAGCCGGGGCCGCCGCCGGGCTGGAGCCAGAAGCCGTTGACCACCTTGAGCCCCTGAGCGGCAGCGGTGTCGAGGAGCGGCTTGGTGGATCCGTCGGTACCCCAGGTGCGGATCGTGTTGACGCCCATGGACTTGACGTCGGGCAGGTACCTGGGCGCGTCGGCCACGGACGGGCCCCAGGTCAGCCCCTTGACCGTGTACGGCTGTCCGCCGACGGTCAGCTGCCAGTCGCCCTGGGAGCCGGTCACCCTGACGGCGCCCGTGGGGGGCGGGGTGGTGCCGCCGTCACTGCCGTAGACCTGGAACTCCCACAGGGAGTACCCGTAGCCGCCCGCCCGGGTGACCCCCTGCATCCGGACGTACCGGCCCGAGCCGGAGACGGCGATCTCGTCCGTGCCGCCGTCGCTGCCGGTGACCGTTCTGAGGGTGCGCCAGTCGGTGCCGTTGTCGGAGGTCCGGATCTCGTAGTCCTTGCCGTAGGCGGCCTCCCACGTCAGGACGACCCGGCTCAGATCCTTGCGGGCGCCGAGGTCGACCTGGAGCCATTCGCCGTCGCGGCGCTCGCTCGACCAGCGGGTGCCGGTCAGGTTGCCGTCGAGCGCGGCGCCGGCGGCGTACGCCTCGCCCTCCTGGGAGGAGGCCGTGGCGGGCTTGCCCTGGGAGAGGAGCGTCTCCGCCGCCTGGGCCGGCGGGGACAGGCTCAGGGCCAACGAGGACGCGAGGAGGGCGCCGAGCACCGCGAGGGACGTGCCGGTGCGCCGGCGGGGCGGGGTGGGTGTGGAGGGGGGTCTGGACACGTGTGCTCCTGGCTGATTCGTGACGCGCGGCGCGGCAGGGCGGTCCGTGGCGGGGCCCTGTGGCGCGCGGCGGTTGCGGGGAGGGGATGCACGGTGCTGGTGGTGCTGAGGGTGCTGGCGGTGCTGGCGGTGCGGGCCCTTCCGGGCCGGGGCGCGGAAAGTCGGACACCCGGCCCGGAAGGGAGTCTGGGCCGCCCTCGGCGCCTCACGGCGCGGAGTGGACGGCGGATGGTGGACGGCGGACGGCGGACGGCGGCTCAGGGGTAGGAGACGACCGTGGAGGGGACCGTGGAGGTGCCGGCGGGCACCGTCGAGGCTCCGGTGGTGTTGATGACGTGCTCGTAGTGGCCGTTGCCGCCCAGTGAGACGGTGAGCAGGCTGTGGAATCTCACGCCGGGCTTGACGGGTGCCTTGAAGCCGTGGTCCTGGCGAATCGTCGGGTCCACGTTGTAGTTGCAGTAGCTGCCCAGGCCCCATGCCTCGTGGGTGTTCACGGAGTCGTCGACCCGGTAGGCGGCGTAGCCCTTGGTCGATCCGTTCTGGATGGCGGCCTGGTTGGGCGCGTCGTACGCCTTCTCGTTCTGGTAGAAGATCGTCCGGCCGCGCTCGCCGTACCACTCGACGTCGTACTTGTTGAAGTGCTCGACGAACAGGCCGGTGGCGAGCACGTCGTCGCCGTGGACGCGGACGCCGTAGTCGGCGCGGTTGGTCTCCCAGCCGACGCCTTCGCCGTGGTCGGCGCGCCACACCCAGGTGTGGTCGATGATCGCGTCGTCGCTGTTCACGACCATGCTGGTGGTGGCTTTGCCGGCGCCCGCGCCGCCGACGCGGATGTAGACGTCCTGCACGGTCGTCGGGTTGGCGGAGTGGTCCGCGGACGCGTTCTGCGGGCCGACCTCCAGCAGGGTCGGGGAGTTGACCGGACCGGCGTCGATCAGGAAGCCCGCCAGCTTCACGCCGTCGACGTCCGCGACCTTCATCGCGGTCACACCGTTGTCCGGGATGATCGTCGCCAGGCCCAGGCCGAGCACGATCGTGTCGGCCCGCTTCACTTCGATGGCCCGGTCGACGTGGTAGACGCCCGGGGTGAAGAGCAGGTGCAGGCCCTGGGCCAGCGCCTGGTTGATCGTGGCGGCCGTCGCGCCCGGCTTGACGACGTAGAACCTGCTCAGCGGAACGGACTCACCCTGCGGCGTGCCGTTCGCCCACGTCGTGCCCCGGGCGTTGGTCCGCTTGGCCGGCGCGAACACCTTGTACTCGCTGCCGTCCAGGTAGAGGAAGGGCTTCTCGCGGGAGGTCGGCGTGGTGTCGAGGGTGGTGTAGCGGGGTTCGGGGAAGCCGGTGGCCGGCGCGCCCTCGACGCCGGAGAAGGTCTGGTTCCAGACCGAGTTGGACCAGCCGCCGATCGAACTGTCGCGGGTGTACCACTGCTGCTGGGAGTAGTTGCCCACCTGCCCGTCGATCTTGGAGTCGGCGATGTAGCCGCCGCTGGCCCAGCCGTACCCGTTCGGTGCGAGGTTGAGCCCGCCCTTGACGTGCATCCGGCGGAAGGACGCGGCTTGGGAGACGGCCCAGCGGTTGGTGCCGTTGACGGGGGCCACGGCCAGGTTCTCGGCGCCGCGCCAGAAGTTCTGCGTGGCGTTGCCGTTGAACCAGCCGGCGTCGACGGTCACGTCACCGTTGATGGTGGTGTCGTCGGGGCGCAGGCCGAGCCCGGCGATCTGGGTGTAGAAGCCGATCTGGGCGTTGAGGCCGTTGTAGGTGCCCGGCTTGAGGAGGAAGGCGTGGCGGCCGCTGCCGAACTGGGCCGACTCCTGGCGCTGGAAGACCTGGTCCAGCTTGGCCTGGATGCCCGGTGTGGACGGGTCCACGATGTGCACGTTCGGTCCGAGGTCGCCACCGCCCGGCAGGGTGGGGCCACCGCCGTCACCGCCGTCACCGCCGCCGAACACCTGGAACTCCCAGAGCGAGTATCCGTAGCCGGTCGCGCGCGCCACGCCCTGCATCCGTACGTAGCGGGCCGTACCGGAGACGTCGACGGTCTCGGTTCCGCCCCTCCCGGTCGTCGTGGCGTAGGCCGTCGTCCAGCTCGCGCCGTCCGCCGACAGTTCGATCCGGTAGGACGTGGCGTGAGCCGCCTCCCACCGCAGCACCACCTGGCTGACGGCCATGGGGCTGCCCAGATCCACTTGCAGCCACTGGCTGTCGGACGCGGCACTCGACCAGCGGGTTCCGAGGTCCCCGTCGACCGCGCCGGCCGCCGCGGTCCCGTAGTGCTCCTGGCTGGACGCCGAGACCGGCTTGCCCTGGGACAGGAGTACGGGGGCCGCCTGCGCCGCGGTGGTGGGGAGCGCCGCCAGCAACGCGGCCGCGAGAGCGGTGACGACCGCGCCGGCCAGAGCGCGCCGTGCGCGGGTGCGGGGGGACCGGGAGTGTGGGGATGGTGCAGCCGTGGATGGGCCAACTGAGGGCACGGGAAGTCTCCTTGGAACGGGAACACGGGGCGAGAGAGCGCTCTCCCGAACCTTGCCCGCCTCCTCGCGCCCCGGTCAATAACCCGCGCCCCACTTTTCTTCCGACTTGACTTAACTAGGCTGTTAAGCCTTCGTTACGTACGCCGGGGCCAGCCGGGAGAAACGGGAGCGGGCGCCCCGCGCGGCGTTCTCCGCACGGGGCGCCCGGGGACGGGACCTTGGGCTCAGTCTCAGCCCAGGGGGATGGCGTCGGCCACGCGCTGGGCGACGATCCAGACCGTCCCCGTCCCCGTGGTCACCACACGCCTACCGTCGACGATCCTCCAGACCGTTGCGGCGGCAGGCGTCCTGATCAGCGTGCCGTCCGCGATCCGCGTCGACATCGCGTTCCACACCCGATCAGGCAGAACCCACATCGGCAAGGTGTCAAAACCCGCCGCCTTCAACTCCTCCGGCGACGCGAAATCGATCCGCGCACCACCGATCACACCCGCCTGACTCGGCGAACCCGCCTGCTTCAACCGCGTACCGTCCACGATCCGCGTCGGCAGGGCGTTCCACTCGCGGTCGGGGAGGATCCACATGTGCCGGGTGTCGAAGCCCGCGGCCTTGAGCTCCTCCGGCGACGCGAAGTTGATCCGCGCGCCGCCGATGACGCCCGCCTGACTGAGCGAGCCCGCCTGCTTCAACCGCGTTCCGTCCGCGACGCGTGTGTTCAGTTGGTGGAAGGCGCGGGCCGGGATCGCGTGGACCTTGCTCGCCCAGTCCGTGCCGTAGCCCGCGTCGACGACCTCCTGCGGGCTCGCGAAGTTGAACCGCGCGCCGCCGACGATCTGGGCGACCGGCGTGTCCGCGCCGCCCGCGCCCTGGACGAGGGTGCCGTCCACGGGGCGGTCGGCGGTGATCATGTGGAAGGCGCGGGCTGGGATGATGCGCACCTTGCCCGCCCAGTCCGTGCCGTAGCCGGCGTCGACGACCTCCTGCGGGCTCGCGAAATTGATCCGCGTACCGCCGATGATCTGGGCGACCGGGGTGGGGACACCGTGGGAGATGCCCTGGACCAGGGTTCGGTTCGGCGGGATGTTGGCCAGCATGTTGTCGAAGACCCGCTTGGGGATCGCCCGCACCCTGCTTCGCCAGTCGGCGCCGTAACCGGTCTCCACGACCTCCTCGGGACTGCCGAAGTTGATCCGCGCTCCCCCGACGAACATCGCGACGGGCGTGGACACGCCCCCGCCGGTGCCCTGGATCAGGGTGCCGTCGCGCGGGACCTCGCCGAGCCGGTTGAAGCTGTACGTCGAGACGATGACGACCTTGCCCGGCCAGTCCGCGCCGTGGCCGGTGTCGACGGCCTCCTGCGGGCTCGCGAAGTTGATCCGCGCGCCGCCGAGTGTCGCGGCGACGGGCGTGACGCTGGCAGAGCCGGGTTCGGCTCCCTGGATCAACTGGCCGTCCACGGGCTCCTGGTTCATGTGGTCACGCGCGTCGATGGACCAGTTGGAGACCTTCACCGGCGTACCGCAGTTGACCGGCGCGGAGCAGTGCGACTGCCACAGCGGCGCCCCGCCGACGAAGATGTACACGCGGCCGCGCTGGTCGACGGCGGACGAGGCGTTGCGCGGGGTGGCCGGGCCGGCGTTGATGACGGCCTGCGTCGTGGGGCGCGACTCGGGGCGGCAGATGTCGTCGTCGCAGGTCGACTGCCAGACGGGCGCGCCGCCCACCATCTTGTAGATGCGCCTGGTGTCGGTGGTGGCCAGTACCGTGCCGTCCGCGAGGCCGCGCACGTCGGTGACGGGCTGCGGTTGCGGCGGCTTCGGCGGGGTGACAGTGCCGGGGTTGCCGTGGCCGCCGCCGGTGGCGACGTCGTTCCAGGTGTGCCAGCCCAGTGCGAACGGCACCTCCGCGTTGACGCGGCTGTTCCACCCGGGAATGCCCTCGAACGCCGCGTTGCATCCGGCGGGGTAGAAGGGGACGGAGTAGTGCTGCCTGGATTTCCATACGCCGTACTGGGCGAACAGCGGATACTTCTCCTTGGCGGTGACCGTGACCATCGCGGTGCCGGTGGTCGTGACGGACGCCTGCGCCCCCCTGCTGACATCGGCCTTGGCCTTGGCGACGACGAGATCGATTTCGAGGCCGGCGCCGGCGGTTAACGACGCCTCGAACGTCTTGGCGACCGTCTTCGTCAGTGACAGCGTCTGACCGGGAAGGATCTTGTACGGAAGGTCGTCCACGCCCTCGAAGTACTCGTAGTGCCCCTCGTAGCGGAGGTGCCCGGGGACACAGGTGCTCCCCCCGGGGAACGGCAGCGGCGGGTCGGCGGCCGCCGCGTTCTGCGGCGTCATCACCAGCAGGGCGCAGGCGGCTGCCGCCGCGGTGGCGAGCAGTCCGCGCGTTCTTCTCACAGGTCTCATATACGCCTTTTCCGGTCTGGTCTGGTCTGGGGCTGGTCTGGAGCTGGGCTGGGTCCGGGCTGGGTCCGGTCTCGCTTTCGATCGCGGACCTTTCCTGACATCCGGCGGCAACAGCGGCCTGCCCGCCCCGGTATGAAGAGACGTCACAGACGGGCCTGGTTCCCGCCGTGCCGCGCCGGCCCGACGACGGAAGCCGGTGGCGCACCGTGCGAGCGCGTCCGTTCCTGGCGGGGGGGGTGGCCGGAAGGGGTGCGTCCGCGATGGTCGGCGCGGCACACTGCGAGCATGGTCACTCATGACGGGCAGCCCTCCGCGCCGCGGCGGAGCTGGGGCACCACCGCCCTTCCGGTCGGGGCGGGGGCGGGGGCCATGGTCACCGGAGCGGCGGCTTTGGCCGGTGGGCCGGCTGACTGGGCGCTGGGCACGGTCGCGGGTGGGGCTGCCGTCCTGTGGGCGGGAGTCTGGGCGGCATGGCTGGCGAAGGGCTCCTGGCGGCGCGACTTCTGGTCGCTGGCCGCACCGGTCGGCGTACTGACCGCCGTCGGCGTCGGCGGGACGGTCGCCATGTCGATGGACGCGGGGACCGGGCGGATCCCGGACGCGGGTCTGCTGTCGTGCGTGGTCGTCACCGTGGTCACGGTGGTCGCGGCCGTCACCGTGTACGCGGCCCAGGTGAGCCGTTTCGACTACACGGTCGACATCGCGCCACGGCACGGCGACACGGAGCGCACCTTCCCCGCGGTCCTGCTGGGCGACGACACGGGACCCGGCGGCTTCCCGCGGCACAGCCACATCGTCGTCGGCCCGGGAGTCCTGGCCTGCACCAACGATCCCGCCGGGGCCCACCGCCGCGAACCGCTGCCCGCGGGCCTGGTGCTCGAACGCGTACGGCACCCGCGCGCCACGGACCCCGCGGTGGTGGCGGACGCCGCGGGCGGCATGTACTACGTGGCCCAGTGCAGGGACGGTGACAGGGAGGTGCTGATCGCGGTCGGGCGAGGCGCCATGCCCTGGCTCGTCGGCGCCCTGACCCCGCCCGGCGGCGCGCCCCGAAGCGGCTGACCGGCCGTCCGTCGCGTCGCGAGTTCGGCAGGATCCGAAAGTGACTCGACCTGGCCGGCCTGGACGACTCCGACGGTCTAGACGTCGCCCGGCAGCAGGTGCTGGCCCAGTTCGCGGAAGCTCCAGGCGCCCTGGCGCCGGGTGAACATCCAGACGAGGTCGTACCGGTCGGGCCAGGTCGCGGGGACTCCGAGGACCTCCCGCGCGCCGAGTGCGCGGACCAGGCGGGGCACGCCGGTGTGCTCCCAGCAGATGAGTACGGGCGCCGGCGCCGCCAGTGCCGCGCGGACCAGGGCCGCTTCGGCCCCTACGGCGAACTCGGCGCGGACGGGCAGGCGCAGCGCGTTCGCCAGCGGCGCCACGGTCTGGCGGCAGCGCGCGGGGGTTGCGGGCCGGCCGCCTGCCGCGAAGACCGCGCCGGGGCGCGGCAGGGAGGAGCCGGCGGCCGGGGGGAAGAGCCGCGGGAGCTCCTCGGCCCGGCGGCGGCCCCGGCCGGCGAGGAATCCGGGGTCCTCGTTGCCCTCGTCGTCCTCGCCCATGGCCCCGGCGTACGGCTTCTCCGCATGCCGGATCACCATGACCAGGGCATCCCTGGGCCCGGCCGGGGGGCCGGGGGCCGCGCGCGGGGGTTCGTCCGTGCCGCAGCCCGCCGCGGCCAGGGGGGCGAGGGCGGCGGCCAGCAAGGTGCGGCGGCGCGGTCCGGTCCCGGCGGGGTCGTCTGGCATGGGGCCCACTGTCGCCCATGGCCCGGGCCCCGCCCGGGCACGGCACGGCCGGGGAGCACCCGGTCAGCCGATCGGCGCAGAACGGCCGGCCCGACGCGGAGCACCGCGGCGGGAACCGCGCCCGACCGGCTACGCCCGCAGCCGAGACCGTCACCCCGCCGGCCCGCCCTGGGCCGGGGCCGCCACCGCCACCGGCGCCCGCTCTGGGCCGGGGCCGGGGCCGGGGGCCGGGGCCGGGGGCCGGGGCCAAGGC
>NZ_JBHXRU010000156.1:0-9191 GCF_042716255.1 Streptomyces sp. NPDC058662
CCCCGCACCTGCCGGTGCGGGGCGCTTCGCCGTGTGTGTCAGCTCCGGCCGCGGAGCCGGCGGTAGGTCGCCACCAGGGCCTTCGTCGAGGCGTCCAGTCCCGCCACCTCGGCGCCTTCGGTCAGGGCGGGCTCGATCCGCTTGGCGAGGACCTTGCCGAGCTCCACGCCCCACTGGTCGAAGGAGTCGATGTTCCACACCGCGCCCTGGACGAACACCTTGTGCTCGTACAGCGCGATCAGCTGCCCCAGCACCGCCGGGGTGAGCTCGGCGGCCAGGACCGTGGTGGTGGGGTGGTTGCCCTTGAAGGTCTTGTGCGCGACGAGCGGCTCGGGCACGCCCTCGGCCCGCACCTCGTCCGGGGTCTTGCCGAAGGCGAGGGCCTGGGTCTGCGCGAAGAAGTTCGCCATCAGCAGGTCGTGCTGGGCCGCCAGCTCCGGCGCCAGTTCCGCGACCGGCCGCGCGAAGCCGATGAAGTCGGCGGGGATCACCTTGGTCCCCTGGTGGATCAGCTGGTAGTACGCGTGCTGCCCGTTGGTGCCGGGCGTGCCCCACACCACCGGGCCGGTCTGCCATTCCACCGGATCGCCCTGGCGGTCCACGGACTTGCCGTTGGACTCCATGTCCAGCTGCTGGAGGTACGCCGTGAAGCGCGAGAGGTAGTGGCTGTACGGGAGCACCGCGTGCGACTGGGCGTCGAAGAAGGCCCCGTACCAGATCCCCAGCAGCCCGAGCAGCAGCGGGAGGTTCTCCTCCGGCGGCGCCGTGCGGAAGTGCCGGTCCATGGTGTGGAAACCGCCGAGCAGTTCGCGGAAGCCGTCCGGGCCGATCGCGATCATCAGGGAGAGGCCGATGGCGGAGTCGAAGGAGTAGCGGCCGCCGACCCAGTCCCAGAACTCGAACATGTTGTCCGCGTCGATGCCGAAGCCGGTGACCTTCTCGGCGTTGGTGGACAGGGCCACGAAGTGGCGTGCCACGGCGGCCTGGTCGCCGCCCAGCCCCGCGAGCAGCCAGTCCCGCGCCGACTCGGCGTTGGTGATGGTCTCGATGGTCGTGAAGGTCTTGGAGGCGATGATGAACAGCGTCTCGGCCGGGTCCAGATCGCGTACGGCCTCGTGCAGGTCCGCCCCGTCGACGTTGGAGACGAAACGCAGGGTCAGGCTCCGGTCGGCGAAGGCCCGCAGCGCCTCGTAGGCCATCGCCGGGCCGAGGTCGGAGCCGCCGATGCCGATGTTGACGACGTTCCTGATGCGCTTGCCGGTGAACCCGGTCCACTCCCCCGACCGGACCCGGTCGCTGAAGGCCGCCATGGTGTCGAGGACGGCGTGCACGGCGGGGATCACGTTCTCGCCGTCCACCTCGACGACGGCGTCCCGCGGCGCGCGCAGGGCGGTGTGCAGCACCGCCCTGTCCTCGGTCGTGTTGATCTTCTCGCCGCTGAACATCGCCTCGCGCAGCTCGGCCACGCCCGCCGCCGCCGCCAGCTCGCGCAGCAGCGTCAGCGTCTCCTCGGTCACCAGGTGCTTCGAGTAGTCGACGTGCAGGTCCCCGGCGCGCAGGGTGAAGGCGGAACCGCGTCCCGGATTCGCCTCGAACAGCTCCCGCAGATGCGTCTGCCCGAACTCCTCCCGGTGCTTGCCGAGTGCGAGCCACTCCGGCATCCGGTTGAGCTTCGTACGGCTGTCTGCGTTCATCTCGGACATCAACCCACTTCTTCCGTCCTGTCGTGCCCCGCCGACTCCAACCTAAGGGATGTGAAGCGGCGTAACGGACAGGCGCCTTCGGCGCGGGCGCACGCGAAAGGGCCCGGCCCCGCAGGAGAAGTGCCTGCGGGGCCGGGCCATATGACTCGCGATGCCGTGCGTCTCAGATCTCGCCGCGGAGTTTGGCGAGCGCCTCGGCGAGGATCGCCTCGCCGTCGGCGTCCGTGCGCCGCTCCCGTACGTACGCCAGGTGCGTCTTGTACGGCTCGGTGCGCGGCGGGGCCGGGGGGTTGTCCCGGTCCTGGCCTGCCGGGAACCCGCAGCGCGGGCAGTCCCAGGTGTCCGGCACCTGCGCGTCGCTGGCGAAGCTGGGCTGCGTCTCGTGCCCGTTCGAGCACCAGAAGGAGATGCGCAGGCGGGGCGCGGACTCGCCGCGCTCGGCCTCACCCATCGGCCCCGCTCCGACCCGACTGCCACGGATCGCGTTGCCACTTGCCACGGTCGTAACTCCCTGCGTGATGGTGCCGCGGAGCGTGAGGGAAATGTCCGCCGCGGGCGCCCAAGTCTACGTAAGGCCCAACGCGCGTCCATGGAACGGAGTTACTCATTCCATGTCATGGACGCCGGATCCCATAGTAGGCCGGGCGGAGCCGACCGGACTGCCGGAATGGCGAGAACGGTCAGCTGCTCGACTTCATCAGGAGACCGAGCGCCATGATGCAGGCGAACCACAGCAGCCCGACGACGACGGTGATGCGGTCCAGGTTGCGCTCCGCCACGGAGGAACCGCCGACCGACGACTGCATGCCGCCGCCGAACATGTCGGAAAGGCCGCCGCCCTTGCCCTTGTGCATCAGCACGAGCAGCATCAGCAGGGCGCTGAAGACGATCAGGGCGATCGAGAACCCCATAATCACGGCTGATTCCTACTTTCTGGCTTTTCTGGCTTTCCGGTTCTGCTGGTACGTGCGCGGGGGCCAGTGGCTGCTGTGCAGCCTCCTGGCCCCCGCAAGGGTACGACGGATCCGTCCTACCGCATACTCACAGCGAACTTACTGGTCGCGGAAGCGGACGATCTTGACGAACTCGTCCGCGTCCAACGCCGCGCCGCCGATCAGGGCGCCGTCGACGTCGGGCTGGGCCATGATCGCCGCGATGTTCCCGGACTTCACCGAGCCGCCGTACTGGATGCGGACCTTGTCGGCCAGCTCCTGCGAGTAGAGCTCGGCGAGGCGGCCGCGGATCGCTCCGCAGACCTCCTGGGCGTCCTCGGGGGTGGCGACCTCGCCGGTCCCGATGGCCCACACGGGCTCGTACGCGATCACGATGGACTCGACCTGCTCGGCCGGGACGTCCTTGAGGCCGCCGTCGAGCTGCGCCAGGGTGTGGGCGACCTGCTCGCCGGCCTTGCGGATCTCCAGGCCCTCGCCGACGCACAGGATCGGGGTGATCCCGTGCTGGTAGGCGGCCTTGACCTTGGCGTTGCAGATCTCGTCGCTCTCGGCGTGGTACTGGCGGCGCTCGCTGTGGCCGACGGCCACGTACGCGCACTTCAGCTTCGAGAGCATCGAGCCGGAGATCTCGCCGGTGTAGGCGCCGGAGCCGTGCGCCGACAGGTCCTGGGCGCCGTACTTGATCTTCAGCTTGTCACCGTCGACCAGGGTCTGCACCGACCGCAGGTCGGTGAAGGGCGGCAGCACGGCGACCTCGACGGCGTCGAAGTCCTTGTCGGTCAGTGCGAAGGCGAGCTTCTGGACGTGGGCGATGGCCTCAAGGTGGTTGAGGTTCATCTTCCAGTTGCCCGCCATGAGCGGGGTGCGGGTGGTCATGGAGTGTCAGCCCTCCAGGGCGGCGAGACCGGGGAGCGTCTTGCCCTCAAGGTATTCGAGGGAGGCGCCGCCACCGGTGGAAATGTGGCCGAAAGCGTTCTCGTCGAAGCCCAGGATGCGGACCGCGGCAGCACTGTCGCCGCCACCGACGACGGTGAAGGCGCTGCTGTCGACGAGAGCCTGCGCGATGGCGGTGGTGCCGCCCGCGTAGTCGGGGTGCTCGAAGACGCCCACCGGACCGTTCCAGAAGACGGTCTCGGCGTCGGCGATCTTGGACGCGTAGAGCTCGCGCGTCTCGGGGCCGATGTCCAGGCCCTCCTTGGTCTTCGGGATCGCGTCCGCGGCGACGGTCTCGAAGTCGGCCGGGGCCTTGGTCTTCAGGTTCGGGAACTCGGGGGAGACCAGGACGTCGACGGGGAGCACCAGCTCGACGCCGGTGTCCTTCGCCCGCTGCATGTACTCGGTGACCTTCTCCAGCTGGTCCTCCTGGAGCAGGGAGATGCCGACCTCGTGGCCCTGGGCCTTGAGGAAGGTGTAGGCCATGCCGCCGCCGATGAGGATGCGGTCGGCCTTGCCGAGCAGCTGGTCGATGACGGCGAGCTTGTCGGAGACCTTGGCGCCGCCGAGGACGACCACGTACGGGCGCTTGACCTCGTCGGTCAGCTTCTTCAGGACGCCGACCTCGGTGGCGATGAGGTAGCCGGCCGCGTGCGGCAGTCGGGCCGGGAGGTCGAAGACCGAGGCGTGCTTGCGGTGGACGGCGCCGAAGCCGTCGCCGACGTAGATGTCGGCGAGCTCCGCGAGCTGGTCCGCGAAGGCGCCGCGCTCGGCGTCGTCCTTCGCGGTCTCACCGGCGTTGAAGCGGAGGTTCTCGATGACGGCGACCTGGCCGTCGGCCAGGGCGGCGACGGTCGCCCGGGCGGATTCCCCGACGGTGTCGGTGGCGAACGCGACGTCCGTACCGAGGAGTTCACCGAGGCGTGCGGCGGCCGGGGCGAGCGAGAAGGCAGGCTCCGGAGCGCCCTTGGGGCGGCCCAGGTGCGAGGCCACCACGACGCGGGCGCCGGCTTCGGCGAGCTTCGCGATCGTGGGCTGCACGGCGCGGATGCGGCCGTCGTCGGTGATGGCGCCCTGGTCGAGCGGGACGTTCAGGTCCGCGCGGACGAAGACCCGCTTGCCCTTCACGCCTTCGGCGAGCAGTTCGTCGATCGTCTTCATGTGTTCCTACTCCTTGTGAGCCCTTCACCCGGAGGGCGAGGAAGGGAGAACGAGGCAAGCGACAGGGCCCGTGCGGCGCTTCGTCGCGCTGCCCGGACCCTGTGCTCACATCGTGGTGCCTTGCCTTGGTACCGGGGCGACCTTAGAGCTGGCCACCGACGAAGACCGTGAGGTCCACGAGACGGTTGGAGTAGCCCCACTCGTTGTCGTACCAGCCGATGACCTTGACATTCTTGCCCTGGACCATCGTCAGGGAGGAGTCGAAGGTGCAGGACGCGGGCCAGTTCACGATGTCGGAGGAGACGATCGCGTCCTCGGTGTAGTCGAGGATGCCCTTCAGCTGGCCCTCCGCCGCCTTCTGGAAGGCGGTGTTGACCTCGTCCTTGGTGACCTCGCGCTCCAGCTCGATGACCAGGTCGGTCACGGAGCCCGTCGGGACCGGGACGCGCATCGCGATGCCGTCGAGCTTGCCCGCCAGCTCCGGGATCACCAGCGCGGTGGCCTTGGCGGCACCGGTGGTGGTCGGGATGATGTTCTCGGCGGCGGCGCGGGCGCGGCGCAGGTCCGAGTGCGGGAAGTCCAGGATGCGCTGGTCGTTCGTGTAGGCGTGGACCGTCGTCATCATGCCCTTGACGATGCCGAAGTTCTCCAGGAGGACCTTGGCCATCGGCGCCACGCAGTTGGTGGTGCAGGAGGCGTTGGAGATGACGTGGTGGTTCGCCGCGTCGTACTTGTCCTGGTTGACGCCCATCACGATCGTGATGTCCTCGTCCTTGGCCGGAGCCGAGATGAGGACCTTCTTCGCGCCGGCGGCGATGTGCTTGGCGGCGTCGGCCTTCTTGGTGAAGATGCCCGTCGACTCGATGACGATGTCGGCGCGCAGCTCACCCCAGGGAAGGTTCGAGGGGTCGCGCTCGGCGAAGGTCTTGAAGGTGTTGCCGCCGACCGTGATGGTGTCGGCGGTGTGGGTGACCTCCTGCTTGAGGCGGCCCAGGATGGTGTCGTACTTGAGAAGGTGCACCAGGGTGGCGTTGTCAGTCAGGTCGTTGACACCGACGATCTCGATGTCCGCTCCCTGCTCCAGGAGCGCCCGGAAGTAGTTGCGGCCAATTCGGCCAAAACCGTTGATGCCTACGCGGATCGTCACGAACCGATCTCCTCGTTGGTGCGCCGGTAAGTGCGCCGGCGAGCTGTATGGGATGTCCCCGACCGCTTACGACCCTACCTCTCCGTGAGCTTTCGAGTGACATCGGCGGGGACCTGACACGCCCCCGTGCCCCGCGCGGGAAACTCCCGGCGGGACCTCGGGGACTTTGCGCCCCGTCACGCAGGGTGAGTGACAGGAGGGCCGCTGATCAGCGGTTCAGCGCACGCAGCGCCTTACCGACGAGTAGGGCGCGGTCCGTCGCGGCCGGCAGGTGTTCGAGGCCGAAGCCGAGCAGGACGGTGTCACGCGTAGTGACTGCCGCATAGGACGTGAAGAGTTCTCCCGACCGGGCCCAATCGCCTGGAACTTCGGGGCTTCCGGCCGGCGCGCTCGCGGCCGTCCAGACGCCGAGGGAGGCCTCGAACCCCTCCACGGCGCGGTCGGTACCGCCCACGTTCAGGCGCGCCTCGTCCGCGAAGACGCCGCGGCCGCCGGAGCCCGGGTCGGTGACATAGGAGAGCGCGACCTCGACCGTCCTGCCCGCGTACGCGCTCAGGTCGAAGGAGACCTGCTTCCAGCCGTCGGAGGAACCGGTGAAGCTGTTCCACGCCCCGCTGGTGCCCTGCGGCGTGCAACCGCCGCCGGCCAGGGTGAGGTAGCGGCGCAGGAACGGGTGGTCGTTCATGAAGAACCCGGCCGCGCACTCCTCCGGGACGGCGGTGCCGCTCAGACCGCCCGCGTCCGCCAGCGTGGTCCAGTCGTCGCCGCCGGCCGCACGCGCCTCCAGCAGGGCGTGGTCGTAGCCCTCCTCGGTGTTCCAGTTCAGCGCGAGTTTCAGCTGCGGCCTGTCGGCGGCGGCGACCTGCGTCAGGTCGAGGGTGGTGACCAGCCGCTTCCAGTCGCTGTCCGCGTGCAGGGCCGAGGCCATCGCGCCGCCCGCATAGGGGGCGTACGGGTTCACGACCCCGTCGAACCGTCCCGCCTGCGCGCTGCGGAACTGCGGGAAGCGGTCGGGGGCCAGCGTCTCGGAGGTCACCGTGTAGGAACCAGGCGCGTCCAGCGGGTTGCCCGCCGCGTCACCGAGGCCGCCCGCCGCCCCGGCGAGGGTTCCCGCCCCGGCGAACGCGGTGGCACCGCGCACGCCCGTACGGCCGTACGCGCCGAGCCAGTACTGGCTGAAGTCGTTGGTCACGGCCCGGCCGACCCGGGCGTTGCCGCCGGCCAGTTCACCGGCCTCGATCAGCTTGCCGCCCTCGTTCAGGAAGTCGCGGATCGCGAGCTGCGTGTCGCCGCCCGGCGTCTTCGCGCCGGTGTGGTGCACGGCCGTCCGGAAGTGGGAGAGGACGCCGAGGCGGTGCGGCGCGCCCTGCACCGCGACGTCCCAGACCGCCGCGGACCGGCCGTTGGCGCGCAGGGCGTCGACGTACGTCCGGGCGTGCTGCGCGGGCGCGCCCTCCTCGGCGACGACCAGCACGTCCGCGCGGGGCCGCTCGGCCACCGTGTAGGTGAAGCGCGTGCTGGAGACCTGCTTGCCGGAGCGGTCGCGGCCGGTGAACCAGACCTCGACCTCGTCGCCCGGCTTCGTGCCCTCGACCTCGGCCCGGTACTCGTCGAACCAGTTGTTGTCCTCGCCGCCGTAGACGTCTCCGCCCTTCCAGGCCTTGAGGTCCTCGTCGTGCGTACGGCCGCCGTTGACGCGGTAGTTGAGCTCCTTGTCCTTCAGCGCCTTGCGGGCGGTGACCGCGACCGTCTGCTCCTCGCCCCGGGCCGCGTAGGAGGTGGTGAAGGGGTCGGGGGTGAAGTCGGCGGCGGTCAGGCCCACGGTGGACGCCGGCCGGTCCGGGTGCGCGGCGCTCTCGCCGACCGAGAGGGCGAAGGGGATGTTCTTCGCGAACTCGGCCTGGATCAGCTTCTCGTCGTCCGGGAAGTTGAACCCGGAGGCGCAGTCCTCGGGCCTCCACCGGTCGTCCGGGTCGATCTCGGAGGCCGTCCGGCAGGTGGTCATCTCCGGCGTGAACATCATGATGCCGTTGGTGTTGGACGCGTGCCCGTCGGCCTCGCCGTTGGTGGTGTACAGCTCGGAGGAGACCTGCGGGTAGTAGCCCGGTACGGCAGGGTTCTCGGGGGTGCCCGCCAGCGCCCGGTAGGCGATGTCGTCGGGGGTCGGGGTGGCCACCTGCCAGCCGACGCCGTAGAGGATGAGCTCGGCGGCCGAGTGGTAGTTGACGGCGTACTCGAAGCCGACGCGCTTCTGGAACCGGTCGAGGGCGACGGTCTCGGGCTCGGAGGCGGCCTTGGGGCCCCGGTAGGTCTCGCTCGCCTGGTTCGGCGAGGAACCCTCGTTGTCGTAGCCCCACTTGTAGGCGAAGTTGCGGTTGAGGTCGACACCGTCGACGGCCGTGGTCCTGCCGTCGCCGTTGTTGTCGCGCAGGTTCTTGCGCCACAGCCGCTCGCCGTCGGGGGCGTGCGTGAAGTCGTACCCGTCGGGGTTGGCGGAGAGCAGGAACCACAGCTCGGTGGAGTCCACCAGCGCGGTGATCCGCGGGTCCTTGCCGTAGTTGTCGAGGGTGTGGTGCATCAGCCGCCGCGTCATCTCGGGGGTGATCCACTCGCGGGCGTGCTGGTTGGACATGTACAGGACGGAGGGTTTGGCGCCGTCCTTGGTCCTCCTGGCGTCCTTGGTGACCTTGAGGGCGAGGATCTCCTTGCCCTGGACGGTCCTGCCGATGGAGACGACCTTGCTGAGGCCGGGGTTGGCCCGCCCGGCCGCGAGGATCTCCTCCTGGAGGCCGCCCTTGCCGCTGTACGGGCGGAAGACCCCGTCTCCGGCGGCCTTCGACCGGGCCAGGCCGTCGGGCGGGACCTCGCGTTCGGCGAGGGCGACGCCCTGGGCCGCGAGCTCCGCGGCCTGTCCGGCCGTGAGGAAGAGCTCGACCCGGGCGGTCCCCGTCTGCGGAGGGCGCTCGGAGAGCTCGTGCGCGTCCTGGCCGGCGGCGAGTACGAGCGGGACCTGCTCCTGGGTGATGTCCGCGTCGTAGACCCGGACCTCGTCGTCGGCGGAGCCGGCCGGCGTGCCGGCCTCGGTGGCGGGGCCCGGCCGGGCCTGGGCGGCGGTGGGTAAGGCGGCGAGTGCGGTTGCGAAGACGAGTGCGCTGGCGGCGAGGATCGATCTCGCGCGGTGCCTCATGTGCCCCCCTGGGCGTCGTCGGCCACGAAAGCTGTGGACGACAGACTCAAGACCGCCCCGTGGTCATGTCAATGGGGCGTGCCGCGAGGGGCCCGCACGGGTGATCG
>NZ_JBHXRU010000157.1:0-9181 GCF_042716255.1 Streptomyces sp. NPDC058662
GAAGCGGGTTTCGCTTTCCAGGTTTCCGCTTTCGCGTTTCCCTTTCCGGCGAGTCCGACTCTATCAGAAGTTTTCCACCGGATTTCCCGGCTTCGGATTCCTGAACGAATCGAGTGCACCCCACAGGGAACGAGATTCCAAGGGGATGGGGCTGCCGAACCTGACCGGTTCGAGGCAACCGCTTGACTCTACAACTGCGCCTGGGGGGTGTCAAAACGGGGACCGGCGGGGTCCGCGTACACCCGGACGCCGTCGGTTCGTCCGGTGGCTGCCGCCTCCGGGCGGGGGTCCGCTCCGTCGACAGCGGGCCGGCGGCCGGCGCTCGACAGTGAGCTCTTTCAGAGTGGCCACGGATCAGGTGACGGGCCAGCGTTCCGCAACTCACGAGGCTCCCGTGCCGTTGAGAGAGGTGCTCGACGTCTCCACTCATCAGCGCAAGAGCCTCGTTGGTTCTCCGCCGGGCACCCGGTCGGCGGCGGGTCCTGCGCAAGACGGATCCTGATCACGTCCTGCTCGACGGGACGCTCGCCGAGTGCGACCGGGTCGGCGACAGCCGGGCCGACTTCTCCCAGAAGCATCGCCGCGGCCCGCACCCACCGCATCATCCGGATCTGCGAACGCCAGGGCGTCCCCGTGCTCGCCGACCGCGCCTACATCGGGGCTGGCCCTGGGTGACCACGCCCATCAGACGGCTTCCCAGCCAGGGGCTCACCACACCTCAGCAGACAATCAACCGAACCCTGTCAGCGGCGGCACGAGCACCGGTCGAACGAAGCATCGCGCGACTCAAGTCCTGGCAGATCCTCCGCCGTCTCACGACCAGACAAGTCGACCTTCGGCGAACCGACAGACCCGGGAGCTTCCACCGGCGATCCTCGTCAGCGTCTCCGTCACGGAGTCGACATACTGGGCCAGCGATTCGTACTCGCCCGTGACCGTGGGGTCACCCACGAACCACCTGCCGACGCGCCCATCCCGCACATCGACGAACTTTCCCGTCCAGCCGTCCTGGTCCGACAGGAACGGGATCCACTCGTTACGCCAGAACGGATAGTCCGGCTGGTCCGGAGGGTCGAATCCACCGGGCATGGAGCGGTTCGCGTAAAGCCTCTCCATCGCCCGGATGCCCAGAAAGAAGCTTCCCTCGTCGGGGAACCCGTCGAAGCCGCAGCATGCCACTTCGTCGTCGACGTCTTCCTCCGGCAGATCCAGATTGTTCTGCAACAGCCACGTCCGCAGGTCCCCGTGCAGGGAGATCCCCATCCGTTCCTCGGCTGCCGCGAGCATCTGCTCCGTAGCGGGCCCTGGCAGATCCGCGTGATCGGCCGGCGCGTGCTCCCGAAGAAGACTCATCACACGCGACCAACTGTCAGCCACACTCATCGCCCTCTGCCCTCTGTCCTCTCTATAGGGAGGCTCCGTCCGACTACGCCACTGCGGAGGTTGGGGAGTACCGGCCGGAGAGCCTTGCAGGGATGGCACTTCGCGCATGCGTTCCATCCCTCCCCGCGATCATCTTCCGCCCCGAAGCGCAGGGCCGGCCCCTCAGCGAAGTGACCGCCCGCGACTTTTCACAGACAGCCCACTGTGCCCGGCGGGCCCAGCCGAGGAGCTTCCAGAGCTCAAGCGAGGGCCCCGGCGTCACCCTGGAGTGGCGAAGCTGAAAATGCTCACTCAGCGAAACGTATGGACCAATTCGATCGGTCCGACGATGTGGGCGTTGAACTCGTCGAGCTCCGCGGCCGGTACCCACAGTTCGAGGATGGTCCGGCCGCCCGCCTGCTGGACCGGGTACCGGCACAGGAACTCCGTGTCGACCTCGAAGCGCGTGACGAAGCCGGCGCCGTCGTGCTTCACGTTCCAGTCCCGCGCGATCCTGATCGCGTAGTCCTCGTTGAGGACCGGATAGAAGATCGGCTGCTCGGGCAGCCTCGGCGGCCAGGCCCGCCAGTCCAGCTCCTGGAGCAGCGCGAGCTCGGCGGGACCCGTCGGGCGCCACAGGGTCGTCGTCGCGGGCCGGCTGGTCATGGATGCGCCTCCGGGAAGATCGGGGCCGCCGGCGCCCAAAGGCTGGTGGCGGCCGGAAGCCCGGACGATATCCACCCCATCCGGTGGCCGGCCACCCCGTTCCCGCTCAGGACGACGGGACGGACGGCTCCTGTCCCCCTCTACGTCCAGCCGCTATCCGCGCGCCCCACCCGGCTCGGCGCCGCTGACCGCTGCCACGTCGGGCTTCGTGTGCAGGATCTCGCGGGCCTGCTCTGCCGCACGGGCGATGCTCTCGCTGACGAAGTCGGCGAAGCGGGCGATGTTTTCGAGCCGGTGGGCAGCGGGAGTGGCGGAACCGAGGACGGAGACACCCTGCCGCGCGACCTCGACAAGGTGTGCGGTGGCACGGACGCTGGCCATCATCGACTGGTACCAGACGTCGTCGTCAACGACGTAGCGCTCACGCCGGCGTTCGTCGCGTTCACGGCGGACGAGGCCCTGCTCCTCCAGGAACGCGATCGCCTTGGAGACGGACGCCGGACTGACCTGGAGGCGCTCGACGAGTTCGGCCGCGGTGAGGCTGCCGGTGTCGGTGGTGGTGAGACAGGTCAGCACCCGGGCCATCATCTTGGGCGTGCCCGAGGCCATGAGGACGGTGGTGAACGTTTCCTCGTACTCGCGCACGGCCTCGGCGTCGCGTCCGTGCGGCAGCGGGGACGCCACCCTCCCCTCAGGCGCGGACTGCTTGCGCCGCACGCCGCGGCGCTCGGTGGCGCGGTGGGCCAGGTCGGCGCGGTAGGCGGTGGGACCGCCGTTGCGCATGACCTCCCGGGTGATCGTCGACGTCGGGCGGTCGAGGCGTCTGCCGATCTCCGCGTAAGCCAGTCCGTCTCCCAGCCCGAGCGCGATCTGTTGGCGTTCCTGCTGAGTGAGCCTGCCTCCCGGCACCACGTTCTCCCTCGCTGCGTCCCGCTGCTGGCCTCAGCATAGCGTTCACTCTCAATCCATTGCAACAAAACGTCGCAAGGCGTTGCGTTAGCCGCGAGCACTATCGCAACGATGTTTGGCAACTGAGCTGCAAGTAAGGCATCAGCGCGCAGCACGTCCATTACTGCGAGTCTGAATGCAACGTAGCGTTTCCATTTTCAGGAACTAAAGCAGTGCCCGGTCTCCGTCATGCTGGGACCTCCCCGCGCGGGGCAGTTGCGGTTCATCGCCGCCGCCCGGGCCGACAACACGGTCGAGGTGCTGCCCGCGGACGCCGGCAGGAGCCGGGATGTGAGGGCGGCCGAGCGGACCGCGGTCGAGTACACCGACAGCGGGATGGTCAGCTCGGCGCCACATCCCGCACACACGAAAACGAACAATGCCCTCCGCAAAGAAGGGAGGGGGCATGTTGCAGCCCTGTGGCGGACCTTCCAACGTGTGTTCTCAATCCACGGCGCGGGATTGAGCACCGCCACGGTGTGTAACGCACCGTTCGAATCCCCGACGTGCCGGGTGCCTCCCGCAGTAGTGAACGCCTGCTGTCGGTTCTCGGGTTCTGGCGCAAGTTCTGTGGGGTCGTCACCGAGCGTAACGGGACAGAGGAGATGTTATTGCTCGGGCGTCGTGGGGCGAGGTGACACGGGCGTGCTCGCCGTGCGCTCACCTCAAGAGAACCACCGCCGCGTCGAGCGCCGACAGCGTTACGTCCTATGCGCCCGAAGATATGTCTGACCGGCTCGTTAGGCTCAGCACCATGGCTGCTGATCACCACCACACATGCGCGTGCTGCACAGAACATGGGGACGGCCCGCCGCTGTCCTATGGGGCTCCAGCTCCGGCGGCGTGGAAACCTCGGTACTCCCGGCGGCGGGACAGCGAGCTGACCGCCGACCAATGCATGATCAAAGGTCGGCACTTCTTCGTCCACGGCCTGATCGAGATACGGGTGCGCGACAGCGGCGACACGTTCTCTTGGGGGGTCTGGGTCTCCTTGAGCGAAGCGAACTTCGCCCGGACGCACGACCTGTGGAACGACCCGGCACGCGAGCAGGAGCCCCCGTACTTCGGCTGGCTCTCCACCGATCTGCCCGCCTATCCGCACTCCACACTCCACCTCAAGACCCATGTCCACACCCGCGCCGTCGGTCAGCGCCCACTGATCGAAGCGGAACCCACCGACCACCCCCTCGCGATCGAGCAGCGCGAGGGCATCACTACCAGCCGCGTAAAAGAGCTCGCAGACTTGCTCCTCCGAGGCTGACAGCCTCATTGGTATGGCCCTGTCCCCAGGGTTGTGGTCCTGATTCAGGTCGCACTGTGAGTTACTGCTGGGCTCCCCGGACCTGCTTGGGAAGTTGCCTGAAAACGAACCGTGGTGGTACTGACGGGGCCGACAGTTCGTAGCTGTGAAAGAGGTCTTGCTCCGGCTGGAAGAGTTGCTGTTCCCGTCGATCGTGGACGTCGCGGTGCTGTCGGTGGACGTGAACATCGCGATAGTGCGTGTTGATGCGCGGTGCACCGCCGGGGGTGCCACGTGTCCGGGGTGCGGGACGTGGTCCGACCAGGTTCACGGCTCCTACCTGCGGTTTCCCGCTGACGTTCCCAGTGGGGGACGAAGCGTCGTACTCCAGCTGCGGGTTCGCCGGTTCACCTGCCGGAACGCCGAGTGCGGACGCCGCACATTCGTCGAGCAGATAACCGGCCTGACCCGAAGGCACGGCCAGCAGACCGAGCGCCTGCGCTCGACCCTGGCCGCGATTGGCCTCGCCCTCGCGGGCCGGGCCGGCGCCCGCCTGGCCCACGTCCTCGGCGTATCCGTCAGCCGCAGCACGGTCCTGCGACTGGTCGACGCACTTGCGGAGGCGGAGGTACCCATCCCGCGGGTGGTCGGTGTCGACGAGTACGCCACCCGCAAAGGCCGCCACTACGGCACCGTCCTCGTCGACGTCGAAACCCGCCGACCCATCGATCTGCTGCCCGACCGAGAGGGATCGAGCCTTGCCGCGTGGCTGGCCCAGCGGCCCGGAATTGAGGTGGTGTGCCGGGATCGTGCACCGTTCTTCGCTGAGGGAGCCACCGCTGGTGCCCCGCAGGCTGTGCAGGTCGCAGACCGGTGGCACCTCTGGCACAACCTCGCCGAGGCCGCCGAGCGAAGCACCGCCCAGCACCGCCAGTGCCTGCGAGTCCTGGTCCCGGAGACACCTGAAACGAGCGAGACGGAGCCCGACCCCGCGGAGGAGCCGTCCAGCTCGCCATGGCCGACCGGCCACCGATTCGCCGACCGAACCCGGACCATGCACGGCACGATCCACGCTCTGGTGGAGGCAGGACACAGCCGCCGCGCGATCCAGCGGCAGCTCGGCATGACGAGCCGAACCGTCAAACGGTACGCGGACGCCGCCAGGCCCGAAGACCTCTTCACCGGTCAGTGGCAGGCCCGGACCTCCGTTCTCGACGAGTACAAGACCTACCTCGACGACCGCTGGAACGAGGGCTGCACCAACGCCTCGACACTGTGGGAAGAGATCGTCCCGCTCGGCTACAAAGGCAGCTACCAGCGCGTTCGCGCCTACCTCCACCAAAAGCGCACCTCGCCACGGCCCGTCACAGCGCGCCCGCCCTCACCCCGGACCGTCGCCGGATGGATCCTCCGCCGCCCAGAAACCCTTCCCGAGACCGAACACCTCCAACTGAAGAGCGTCCGGGCCAACTGCCCGGAAATCGACGCACTCACCAGGCACGTCCGGTCCTTCGCGATCATGCTCACCGAGCGCCAAGGCGAACGACTTCCGGACTGGCTCGAAGCCGTCCGGCAGGACGACCTGCCCAGCCTCCACACCCTCGCCGCCGGCATCGACCGAGACCGCGATGCCGTCATCGCCGGCCTCACCCTGCCCTGGAACTCCGGAGTCGTCGAAGGCCACGTCAACCGGATCAAGATGCTCAAGCGCCAGATGTTCGGCCGCGCAGGCTTCAACCTTCTTCGCAAACGGGTCCTGCTCGCCCCGTAATCGTGTTGTCAGTGCCTGATGCGAGGATCCGGGCGACCATACGTAAGGAGATCAGCATGGGCACCTGGGATACCGGCCCTTTCGACAACGACACAGCCGCAGACTTCACCAACGCACTCGACGATGCCGAGCCCGAGGCACGAGAAGCCCTGATCCGAGGCGTCCTCGTCCGAACGATCGACGCAACCGGCTATCTCACGGAAGCGGAAGAGGCGGTGGCCGCGGCCGCCTTGATCGCGGCGCAATGCCCGGAAGGCGACCCCGTCGACACGCCCTACGGCCCGGAAACACCTATGCCCCTGTTCCCCTCCGACTTGCGCGCACTCGCCGACGAAGCCCTCGCCCGCATCGTCGGGGACGAGGATGGACTGGCCTCAAACTGGGTCGACCCGGAGGACTGGAAGCAGTGGCGAGCCATACTCACGCGCCTTCGCACAGTGCTTGCCCCGCCACCCCCTTCCATCGCTCTCTTCGATGTTCAGACGTAACGGAGCGTCACTCAGCACGGAAGTTGTGCCAGAACCGGTTCTCGTGGACAAAGCCACCCGCCCCGGCTCCGTACTCATCGGACACGTCATCGGCAGCGTGATCCAATCCGTCGCCAGCATCACCCTGATGGGCGGCGTCGCCGTGGGCATGGCCAGCCCCAACGCCGATACCGCCACCAACAACGCGATGCCGTTGATCGTCCTGCCGTTGATCTCCAGCGCGTTCGTCCCCATCGAGGCGATGCCCGGCTGGTTCCAGCCGATCGCCCAGTACCAGCCCTTCACCCCCGCCATCGAACCCCTCCCCGGCCTCCTGCTCGGCAGCGTGATCGGACACAACGGCTGGCTCGCCATCGCCTGGTGCCTGGCACTGACCGCACTCGGCTACCTCTGGTCAGCCTCCACGTTCAACCTCGACCCCAAGTAGCCGCCATGGCAACGCGGGCAACCCCCGCAGGCCGCCGCGTACCCCGAGACGACCCCGTGGGAGTACGCCGCCCCGCCCGTGCTGGGGACGTACCCCGCGCCAAGGCGTGGTCCCGTAGAGATCGCATCTCAGGTCGGCCCCCTGCCGAGAAGATCCCGGAGCTACGCTGATCGGGGCAGTCCACAGTGAGCGAGACCCCGGGGGGGGAGCCGTGCACCGACCGCTGCTGTTCCTCGACGTGGACGGGCCGCTCAACCCGTACGCAGCCAAGCCGGAAAGGCGCCCCGCCGGCTACACCACCCTCAGGGTTCCCCGGAACGACGCCCGTGCGGACGACCAGGGCTTGTCGTCCCGACGACGCCCTCTGCGTGTCTGGCTCAACCCCGCGCACGGACGCATCCTGCTCCAGCTCGGCTTCGACCTGTGCTGGGCCACCACATGGATGGACGACGCCAACCGGTGGATCGCACCGATCCTCGGCCTTCCGGAACTCCCCTTCGTCGACTTCGGCGACGTCCTACTCCAAGAACGCCCTGATGGAGTCCACTGGAAGACCGGGCCGCTGGTGCACTACGCCGACGGCCGTCCTTTCGCCTGGGTGGACGACGAGCGGAGTGAGCTTGATCAGGCGTACGTGACCGCACATCACCGAGGGCCCGGGTTCCTGCACCACGTCAACCCGCGGATCGGCCTCCAGGAGAGCGACTTCCACACGCTGGCCGACTTCGCCGGCTCCCTGGACACCTCACGAACCCCCGGCTGAGCACCTCGCCGACTCTCCAGGTTGCCCCGCACGCGAAGCCAACCTTCTTGCCGGGACAGCCATGCGACGTCGTCTCCTCCGATGCGAGAGCTCACATGCCAAGTTCTGGGCCGTACACCTCGCGGGGGGGGTGCGCTCGTCCGGTCCCGCGGGGAGGTACTCCAGGCGAACAGGCCCGGCTGGGGGACGGCACTGCCCCAACGGTCCACGTCCTCGCCGGTCAGGTAGCGGTACAGCCACTCGGCGAAGTTCATGGGGTGGCCGGTCCAGTCGCCCTCCGAACCCTGAACCATGATCCCGTCGTGGTGTCCGTGGACCACTGGGGCAACGAGGATGGCGGCCCCCTGGTCCGTCCTGGCAAGGGCGATGAGGACGTCGCCTGAGCTCGGCCCCCAAGGGCAGGAAGTCGCCCCCCCCCCGCTGATCAGGTGCTGCCTGGTGTCCATCTCCATCAGGAGGTCCCAGCCCTCCCGCTCGGCCGTGTCGAGGACATGGACATGCCGACCGGTTGCCCGCCACGTGCCGACCGCGTCGGCAATGACATATCGATTCTTGAGCACACTGTGCACGGCGCCCAGACCGGACGGGCGAGCGCGTGCGGCTGCCGGCCGTCGTGGGGCAGGCGGTGAGACAGAGTTCCACGAGGCAGGCCTGACAGGCCCCCCCATTCAGTACTGCTGGGCCCGGTAGAGGTCGCGGAGGAGGGCGATTTCGGCGCCGTGGTGCAGGAGTTCCTGGTTGACCCACCACGCGATGTCGATGAACGGCTCTTCGGCGTCGCTGCCGTGGGGGTAGGTGCAGTACCCGACGGTGTCGAGAACGGCCTCGTCGACGGACAGCAGCGCTTTACGCCAGGCCTCGGCGCCCCGAGCGAAGGCGGAGACCGCCGAGTCAGCGTCTCCCCTGACCACGTAGTCGTCCCGGGTCAGCGTGTGCTGACCGACCGTGTGCTCGGCGCGAAGCGTCATCATTTCGCTGAGGTGGCTGAGCCGCCAGGCGATCGTGGTGAACGGCGGCGGCCACGGATGCGGATAGGCGGCGGCGTCGCGCCCCCACTCACCGGTGCCCGCCAGAAAAGTCGCCCGAGCCCCTGGCCCGTCCGCGCGTCGGCGGACCGACCAGCAGTCGGATACCGGCTCCCAGAAGTACTCGCGATCGGTCATGGGGCCGACCGCGGTCTGCTCCCCGTCACCGCTGTCCATGACCGGCCCGGCCAGCCGGCCGGTGAGGCGCTCGCAACCGAAGTCGAACTGCTGCAGCAGGGGCACCAGGCGGGACGGGGTCACAGGTTCTCCTCTTCGCGCTGCCGGTCCTCGGGGGAGCGAGGATCCGCGGGCCCGCCAGCCTGGCACAGGCCCTCCCTGCCCCGCACTTCTATTCAGGCGGCGAAATGAGGGAACGGAACAGCAGCAGAAAAGGTTCGGGAACGCAGAAATGCCCCGCACCGAACCCGGAACGGGTTGGTGCGGGGCATTCCCACAATGATTGTTCGGCGGCGTCCTACTCTCCCACAGGG
>NZ_JBHXRU010000158.1:0-9058 GCF_042716255.1 Streptomyces sp. NPDC058662
GGGAATACGAGTTTGTAATTGGTCTGTTGGGCTCGGTGATGTTTATAAGAGACAGCCCGCGGGCCCCGGGCGGCGGCGCCGCCGGAGCGACCGACGACGCCGCCGCCGGGCTGGTCGCGGCCCTGGCCTTCCCGGAGCGTGTCGCGCGGGCCAGGGGCGGGGGAGCCTTCCTGATGGCGTCCGGGACCGGGGCCGAGCCGGGTGACGGATCCGGGCTGCGCGGCGCGGCCTGGTTGGCCGTGGCCGTCGCCGACCGGGCCGCCCAGAACGCCTCCGCCCGGATCCGGCTGGCCGCCGTCGTCGACGAGGGCACCGCCCTCGCCGCCGCCGGGCACCTGCGCACGGACGGCGAGGAGGTGCGCTGGGAGGACGGGGACGTCGTCGCCCGCGCCGCCCAGCGGCTGGGGGCGATCGAACTCGCGGCGCGGCCCCTGCGCGCCCCCGCCCCCGCACGCGTCCGGGCGGCCCTGCTGGACGGGCTCCGCACGGAGGGGCTGGACCTGCTGCGCTGGTCCGAGGACGCCCGCTCGCTGCGGGCCCGGCTGGGCTTCCTGCACCGGGTGCTCGGCGGCGGCTGGCCCGACGTGGCGGGGGACGGCGCCCTGCTGGACCGGGTCGACGACTGGCTGGAGCCCGAACTGTCCCGGGCCCGGCGGCGCGCCGATCTGGGCCGGATCGACGCGGGCCAGGCCCTGGGGCGGCTGCTGCCGTGGGCCACCGGCGAGGCCGCCCGACTGGACGAGCTGGCTCCGGAGCGGCTCCAGGTGCCCAGCGGGTCCCGGATCCGCGTGGACTACTCCGGTGAGCAGCCGGTGCTCGCCGTGAAGCTCCAGGAACTGTTCGGGCTGGCCGAGACCCCCCGGGTGGCCGGCGTGCCGGTGCTGGTGCACCTGCTGTCGCCCGCCGGGCGGCCGGCGGCCGTCACCGCCGATCTCGCCTCCTTCTGGCGGGGCGGCTACCGCGCCGTCCGGGCCGAGCTCCGCGGCCGCTACCCGAAGCACCCCTGGCCGGAGGATCCGGCGACGGCCGAGCCCACCCGCCACACCAACGCCCGCCTCAGGCGCTGAGCTCCTCGTCCGGGGCGCGCCGGCCGCGTCCGCGCGCCTCCAGCCACAGCGCGCAGCCGAGGAGGACGATCCCGGCGCCGGTCAGCCCGAGCGGCGCGTAGGTGTGCAGTGCGAGGACCTTCGTACGGTTCGCTTTGACGAGGGCGACGGTGTGGTCGCTGTAGTCCTCGCGCATGGTCACGTGCCCGGCGAAGGCGGTGAGCCGGCCGTCGGGTCCGCTCGCCGCGATGCCGCCGCGCATCTCCTGCTGGATGTCCTGCTCGGCGTTGACGGGGGCGCCGGTCACCGGGTCGACCCAGAACCTGGCCTTGGCCGTGTACCAGAGGGTGGTGCCGGTGGTCGCCTCGATCGTCGCCGGGTCGATGCCCTCGATCGGCATCTTCTTCGGCATGGGCACCTTGGTCCAGGGGATGTCCTGCTCGAAGTAGTGGACGTCCATGCCCTTGAACGTCCGCGGGCCGACGTAGTGGATCGGTGAGGAGGTGCGGGTCTGCGCGTCGAAGTACAGGTAGTCGCGCGGCTCGGTGAAGAACGGCCACTTGAACTCGATGCCCTCGCGCCGGACCGGGTCGCCGTCGACCATCTCGCCGGTGGCGTGCACCGGGTCCTGGGTGTGCGCGTCGAAGATGTAGCGCTCGGGGATCTGGGAGACCGTCTTCCCGTCCGGGCCGATGATGTGGGACAGGGTGTCCCAGACGACGACGTCCCGGCCCGCGCTCGCCTCGATCTCCCGGGACGCCTCCACGTTCCCCTTGAGGGTCTGGACGATGGTGACCTTGTCCACCTTCTTGGGCCTCATGCCGTCGAAGTAGTCGAGGAGGGTCGCGTCCTTCGCCTCCAGCACCACCTCCTGGTATTGGTTGGGCGGGATCTTCGCCAGGCGCGGGTACGCGTACCAGCGCAGCAGCGGGGCGAGGGCCGCGCAGAACACGGCGAGGGCCAGCAGGACGAGGCTCGCTCTGCGTCGCATGGCCGGGCCCTCCTCTACTTTCCGGGCGCGGCGGGCGCGGTGGTGAGCAGGGGCTTGGGGGAGGTCTTGCCCTCGGTGGTCCCGAGCGCCGTGACGGCGAGGGCGAGGAGCACCGCGAGGGCGAGCCCGCTGGCGGCGGCGACGAGTGCGCGCATGCCGGACCTCCGGAATCTGATAGGGCGTCAGGGCGGAGGCACCGTAGCAACGCCGACGCCAGATGAGAACCGTCCGTGCGTCCGCCTCGTCAGGGGTAGCCGCAGCTGCCGGCTCCGCCGGGGCACGTGACGCTGTCCCGGCCGCACGCGTCAAGAACGCGGAAGCGGGTCGCGCAGGTCGCGCATACTGTGCGGACGCCGAGCAACCCGGGAGCCACGCCGTGCCGTTCACCCTCAGCCACGCGGCCGCCGTACTGCCGGCGCTGCGCCGCACCGGCCGTGCGCGGGGCCCGCTGGTCGCCTCGGCACTGGTCCTCGGGTCGTTCGCGCCCGACACCGTGTACTTCGCCGACGCCGTCGTCCAGGGCGCCATGCGCCACGGCGCGCTCACCCACTCGCCGCTGGGCGTGCTCACCGTGGACGCCCTCCTCACGGCCGCCCTCGCGGCCTGCTGGCTGCTGCTGCGCGAGCCCCTGATCGCGCTGCTGCCGGCGCGCCGGCGCGGCCGGGCGCACACCCTGCTCCGCGGCGAGCACTGGCGCGACCGGCATGTGCCGTCGCTGGCCCTGTGGTTCTACCTGTCCGCGGTCGCCGGCTCGTTCACGCACGTCGTGTGGGACAGCTTCACGCACCCGGGCCGCTGGGGCACCCGGGCGCTGCCGGCCCTCGGCGAGCCCTTCGCCCTCGGCCTGCCCCTCTACTCCTACCTCCAGTACGGCACTTCGGCCGCGGCGGCCTGCGCGGTCGCCTGGTTCACCGTGACCGCGCTGCGGCGGCTGCCGGACTGCCCCGCCCCGGCGTCCGTGCCGGTCCTGGGCCGCACGGAGGTGCTGGGCGCGCTGGCGCTGGTCGCGGTGTGCGTGGCGGCGGGAATCACGCTGCGCGTGCTTCGTTGGCTCACCTTCTTCGACCGGATCCGCACCCCCCTCGACATCATCCCGACGGTCTGCTTCGGGGCGGGCGGCGGCCTGGCCGTGGCCCTGCTGCTGTACGGCGCCCTCGTACGGCTGCGCCACCGCGACGGCGACCGCCGCAGCGGGGACCAGGACACGCGGACGCCCGCCCCCACCGCGTGAGGGCGGCGGGGGCGGGCGCGCGGCGAACCATACGTCCGCCGGGGGCCGGGGCGGCGCCCGGTCAGTGCGCGGCGGACTCCCAGTCGGGGCCGACGCCCACGGACACGTCCAGCGGTGCGCGGAGCTCCACGGCGGCGCCCATCTCGCGGCGCACCAGCTCCTCCACCGCCTTCCGCTCACCCGGGGCGATCTCCAGCACGATCTCGTCGTGGACCTGGAGCAGCATCCGCGACGCCAGCCCGGCCTCGGCGACCGCCCGGTCCACGCGCAGCATCGCGACCTTGACGATGTCGGCGGCCGTGCCCTGGATCGGCGCGTTCAGCGCCATCCGCTCGGCGGCCTCGCGGCGCTGCCGGTTGTCGCTGTTGAGGTCCGGCAGGTAGCGGCGGCGGCCGAAGATCGTCGCCGTGTAGCCGGTGGCCCGCGCCTCGTCCACGACGCGCTGCAGGTAGTCGCGGACCCCGCCGAAGCGCTCGAAGAAGGTGTCCATCAGCCCGCGCGCCTCGGCCGGCTCGATGTTCAGCTGCTGGGACAGCCCGAAGGCGGACAGCCCGTAGGCCAGCCCGTACGACATGGCCTTGATCTTGCGGCGCATCTCGGCGTCGACGGCGGACCGCTCCACCCCGAACACCTGGGAGGCGACCGTGGTGTGCAGGTCCTCGCCGGTGGCGAACGCCTCGATCAGGCCCTCGTCCTCGGAGAGGTGGGCCATCACGCGCAGCTCGATCTGGCTGTAGTCGGCGGTCATGAGGGACTCGTAGCCCTCGCCGACGACGAACCCGCGGCGGATGGCGCGGCCCTCGTCGGTGCGCACCGGCACGTTCTGCAGGTTGGGGTCGGTGGAGGACAGCCGTCCGGTGGCGGCGACGGTCTGGCTGAAGCTGGTGTGCACCCGGCCGTCGACGGCGATGGTCTTGACCAGGCCCTCGACCGTGACGCGCAGCTTGGCCTGCTCCCGGTGCCGCAGCATGATCACCGGGAGTTCGTGGTCGGTCTGCTTGGCCAGCCAGGCCAGGGCGTCCGCGTCCGTGGTGTACCCGGTCTTGGTCTTCTTCGTCTTCGGCAGGTCCAGCTCGCCGAAGAACACCTCCTGGAGCTGCTTGGGCGAGCCGAGGTTGAACTCGTGGCCGACCGCCGCGTGCGCCTCCTTCACCGCCTGCTGCACGGCGCCCGCGAACTGCAGCTCCATGGCCTCCAGGTGCTCGCGGTCGGCGGCGATACCGGCCCGCTCCATCCGGGCGAGCAGTTCGGAGGTCGGCAGCTCCATGTCGTGCAGCAGCTCGACGGCGCCGACCTCGGCGAGCTTGCCGGTGAAGGCGTCGCCCAGATCCAGCACGGCGCGGGCCTGCGCCATCAGCGCCTCGGCCTCCGCGGTGTCGTCGGCGCCGAAGGCCAGCTGGCCGTCCGCGGCGGCGGGCGCGAGCTCCCGGTGCAGATACTCCATGGACAGCACGTCCAGGGCGAAGGACCGGCGGCCCGGCTTGACGAGGTAGGCGGCGAGCGCCGTGTCCATGGCGACGCCGGCCAGGCTCCAGCCGTGCTCCGGGAAGACCCGCATCAGGCCCTTGGCGTTGTGCACGACCTTGGGCCGGGCCGGGTCCGCCGCCCAGGCCGTGAAGGCGCGCTCGTCGGCCTCGTCCAGCGCGGACGGCTCGAACCAGGCGGCGGCGCCGCCGGCCGACGCCAGCGCGACCTCGGTGATCCGGCCCGTGCCCAGCGTCCAGCTGTCGGCGGTGGCGACGCCGAGCGGCGCGCCCGCGTGGCTCTCCAGCCACGGCGCCAGCTCGCCCGTGCCCAGCACCGAGGCGTCCAGCTCCACACCGGCCGCGACGGGGGCGGGGGCCGCCTCCTCGGCGGCGCCCGGGTCCACGGCCAGCAGCCGCTCCCGCAGCGAGGCGTTGCGGATCTCCAGTACGTCCAGGACACCGGTGACCGCGGCCCGGTCGTACGGCGCGCGGACCAGGTCGGCGGGCGTACGGGGCAGCTCGACGTCCTTGACCATCTCGGTCAGGACGCGGTTGAGCTTGACCGCGTCGAGGTGGTCGCGGAAGTTCTGCCCGGCCTTGCCCTTGACCTCCTCGGCGCGCTCCACCAGCTCCTTGAACGACCCGAACTGCGTGATCCACTTGGCGGCGGTCTTCTCGCCGACGCCCGGGATGCCCGGCAGGTTGTCGGACGGGTCGCCGCGCAGCGCCGCGAAGTCCGGGTACTGCTGGGGCGTGAGGCCGTACTTCTCCTCGACCTTCTGCGGCGTGAACCGGGTCAGCTCGGAGACGCCCTTGGTGGGGTACAGCACCGTGGTGTGCTCGGAGACCAGCTGGAAGGAGTCCCGGTCACCGGTGACGATCAGCACGTCGAAGCCGAGGGCCTCCGCCTGCGTCGCCAGCGTCGCGATCACGTCGTCGGCCTCGAAGCCGTCGACCGCGAACCGGGGCACCTTCATCGCGTCCAGGAGCTCGCCGATCAGCTCGACCTGCCCCTTGAACTCGTCGGGGGTCTTCGAGCGGTTCGCCTTGTACTCGGGGAACTCCGTGGACCGCCACGTCTTGCGCGAGACGTCGAAGGCCACCGCGAAGTGCGTGGGCGCCTCGTCGCGCAGCGTGTTCGCCAGCATCGACGCGAAGCCGTAGATGGCGTTCGTGGGCTGGCCGGTCGCGGTCGTGAAGTTCTCCGCGGGCAGCGCGAAGAACGCCCGGTACGCCAGGGAGTGCCCGTCCATGAGCATCAGGCGGGGGCGGCCCGCTGCGGTCGTCTGGTCGGTCTTCTTCGATGCTGAATCTGCCACGCCCCCGATCCTAGGCGCCCCCGCCGACAATTCCGGCGTCGGCGATGTCAGCGGACCGTGACAGGATCGGAGGTGTACGCGCAGACAGCTCGAAGGGGAGCGACATGGCCGCCAAGCCGCCCGCAGGTGATCCGATCCAGGACGCGCCTCAGGTCGCGCCCCCGCTGCACGCCGCCGCCGGGCTGCCGGCGATCGGGCACACACTGAGGATCGCCCAGCAGCAGATGGGCGTCGCCCGCACCGCACGGACCCTGCTCAAGGTCAACCAGAAGGACGGCTTCGACTGCCCGGGCTGCGCCTGGCCCGAGGGCGACAAGCGGCACACCGCCGAGTTCTGCGAGAACGGCGCCAAGGCCGTCGCCGAGGAAGCCACCCTGCGCCGGGTCACCCCCGAATTCTTCGCCGCGCACCCGCTCTCCGACCTCGCCGGCCGCTCCGGGTACTGGCTGGGCCAGCAGGGCCGCATCACGCACCCGATGTACCTGCCCGAGGGCGGCGACCGGTACGAGGCGATCACCTGGGAGCGGGCCTTCGAGGTGATCGCCGAGGAGCTGACCGCGCTGGACTCGCCCGACGAGGCCCTCTTCTACACCTCGGGCCGCACCAGCAACGAGGCCGCGTTCCTCTTCCAGCTGTTCGCCCGCGAGTTCGGCACCAACAACCTCCCCGACTGCTCCAACATGTGCCACGAGTCCTCGGGCTCCGCGCTGACCGAGACGATCGGCGTCGGCAAGGGCAGCGTCTCCCTCGAAGACCTCCACCGGGCCGACCTGATCATCGTGGCCGGGCAGAACCCCGGCACCAACCACCCGCGCATGCTCTCCGCCCTGGAGAAAGCCAAATCCGCCGGCGCGAAGATCATCTCGGTGAACCCGTTGCCCGAGGCGGGCATGGAACGGTTCAAGAACCCGCAGAGCCCGCTCGGCATGCTCAAGGGCACCGCCCTCAACGACCTCTTCCTGCAGATCCGCATCGGCGGCGACCAAGCCCTCTTCCGCCTGCTGAACAAGCTGGTCATCGAGGCGGACGGCGCCACCGACGAGGACTTCATCCGCGAACACACCCACGGCTACGAGGAGTTCGCCGCCGCCGCCAAGGAGGCGGACTGGGCCGAGACCCTCACCGCCACCGGCCTGACCCGGCCCGAGATCGAGCACGCCCTGGCCATGATCCTGGCCTCCGAGCGCACCATCGTCTGCTGGGCCATGGGCCTCACCCAGCACAAGCACTCCGTCGCCACCATCCGCGAGGTCGTCAACCTGCTCCTGCTGCGCGGCGCCATCGGCCGGCCCGGCGCCGGGGTCTGCCCGGTCCGCGGGCACTCCAACGTCCAGGGCGACCGCACCATGGGGATCTTCGAACGCCCCGCGCCCGCCTTCCTCGACGCCCTCGACCGGGAATTCGGGATCACCTCCCCCCGCCACCACGGCCTCGACGTCGTCCGCTCCATCCAGGCCCTGCGCGACGGCAGGGCCAAGGTGCTCTTCGCCATGGGCGGCAACTTCGTCGCCGCCACCCCCGACACCCACGTCACCGAGGCCGCGATCCGCCGCGCCCGCCTCACCGTGCACGTCTCCACGAAGCTGAACCGCTCGCACGCGGTCACCGGCCGGCGCGCCCTGATCCTGCCCACCCTCGGCCGCACCGACAAGGACGTCCAGGCCGCCGGTCGGCAGTTCGTCACCGTCGAGGACTCCATGGGCATGGTCCACGCCTCCCGCGGCAACCTGGCCCCCGCCGGCCCGCACCTGCTGTCGGAGCCCGCGATCGTGGCCCGCATGGCCCGCGCGGTCCTCGGCCGGGCGTCGAGGACGCCGTGGGAGGAGTTCGAGCGCGACTACGCGACCGTCCGCGACCGGATCTCCCGGGTGGTGCCCGGCTTCGAGGACTTCAACGCCCGCGCGGCCCGCCCCGGCGGCTTCACCCTCCCCCACGCCCCCCGCGACGAGCGCCGCTTCCCGACGCGGACCGGCAGGGCCAACTTCACCGCCGCCGCCGTGGAGTACCCCCGGGTCCCGCAGGGGCGGCTACTGCTGCAGACCCTGCGCAGCCACGACCAGTACAACACCACGATCTACGGCCTCGACGACCGCTACCGGGGCATCACCGGCGGGCGGCGCGTCGTCATGGTCAACCCCGAGGACGCGGCGGAGCTCGGACTGGCCGACGGCGCCTACACGGACCTGGTGAGCGAGTGGAAGGACGGCGTGGAGCGGCGGGCGCCCGGGTTCCGCGTCGTGCACTACCCGACGGCCCGGGGCTGCGCGGCCGCCTACTACCCCGAGACCAACGTGCTGGTCCCGCTCGACTCCACCGCGGACACCAGCAATACCCCGGCGAGCAAGTCCGTCGTCGTGCGCTTCGAACCGGCCTGATAGAACGACCCCAGGACAAGATGGTTAACGAGCGTTGACGAACGGAGCCGGCCCATGGGCGAGCAGCACGCTGTGAAGTTCCCGCAGGAGGTCCTCGACGAGTACACGGCCCTGGGCATCGACCTGCCCTCGCTGTTCTCGGCGGGCCACCTCGGCGAGCGGATGGACATCCGCATCCTGGAGGCCTCCGCCGACCGGGTCGTGGCCACCATGCCCGTCGAGGGCAACACCCAGCCCTACGGCCTGCTGCACGGCGGAGCCTCCGCCGTACTGGCCGAAACCCTCGGCTCCGTCGGCGCGATGCTGCACGGCGGCATCACCAGGATCGCCGTCGGCGTCGACCTGAACTGCACCCACCACCGCGGCGCCCGGTCCGGCATCGTCACCGGCGTCGCCACCCCGGTGCACCGGGGCCGCTCCACCGCCACGTACGAGATCGTGATCAGCGACGAGCAGGACCGCCGGGTCTGCACCGCCCGCCTCACCTGCCTGCTGCGCGACGCCCCGGCCGCCCCGGCCGGCGAGGCCCCCGCCGGCGCCTGACCCCTCGCGCCCGACCCCTCGCGCGCGCCCTCTCGGCGTACCGCGCCACCGGGCCCGGACCCCGCCCCCCGCGGCTGGGTCCGGGCC